>NZ_JBNHHB010000198.1:0-9442 GCF_059091905.1 Arthrobacter sp. Dra40 | reverse complement strand
AGAAGCCAGCCTTCCGAACCGGGATGTTGCCGAACTTCCAAGGTGCGTAGCGGCGAGGTTGAAGCGGCCCTGACCTGCAGGCGCCAGAACTCGACGTCACCAATGTTGCCCTGCCCGCACCCGGCCGACGCGTCTGATTCCCCCCCAGTTCCACCGGGCGAACCAGTGCGGCGGCTCGGCCGCCACCGGCCACAGCCGGCCCTGCCAGCGCACTGCCAAGGGCATGCCTTGGGGCGTGAACCGAATGTCGACTGGCTCATTGAGCGTTCTCTGGCCTGTTTGTTCCCGTACCGCTGTCATTGGTCTGTGCCGTCCAGCCTGAAATGGCGAAGAAAAATGTCGCCGCAAGATCCAGCACTAGTGCCCAGGTCACTTCTGTTGTTCCTCCGCCTGCCGACCATTGCGGCAGGACGTCCTACGTGCCCTGTCGGTGGATCACGTTACCGGCGTGGGAAGCCCGGTGCACGGGACCCCTCGCCGGCAGCCAGGCAGTAATGGGGCGGTAGCCCTGATGGCGCACGCATCCCAGAAGCGGAGCTTGAAGGGCCGGATCCAGGATCGCCGCCGGCAGCATTCTCTCCGCGGCGCATGCTGCAATTTATGCCCTGGTTACCGTAGGCTGCCGCGGCCTCGACATCGTGGTGTCGGGGGAACACTATGGACCCTATGAGCGTGTCGGTTTTGGTGTGCGGGAGTGTCTTCGATGGTATTTCCGAAGATCTCCGCGGCAGAACCGAGATTTTGGTCAAAGATGGTGTGATTGCCGAGATGGTGCGGTCCGTAGACCGGTCTGAGGGCGCGGAGGTGATCGACCTGACCGGGCATACCGTGAGCCCGGGATTCATCGACACCCATGTACACCTGACGATGGACGCCGCCGCTCTGGCCGGACAGACGCTGGAGTCAACGGCGACCAAGGCACTGGCCGGTCTGGGCCTCGCGCAGGAGTATCTGGGCTACGGCTTCACGACGCTGCGCGACCTAGGCACGATGGATCCGGAATTCCCGACAGTGGACCTGCGCAACGCTCTTGCCGCCGGAATCGTTCAGGGCCCGCATCTGGTGGTCGCGGGGCACGTCCTCAGCTCGACCGGAGGCCATGGCGATCTCAGCGGCTTCTATCCCTCTCGCTGGGACTTGCCGGTGTCCGCCGTCGCCGACGGCGTAGACCGGGTCCGGCGGCTCGTTCGGCGCGAGCACGCCTACGGTGTCGACTGGATCAAGACGGCCAACGCCGGCGGCTACTTCAGCGCGGGCGACGATCCCGCCCGCACCACATGGTTCGATGACGAGATGGAAGCCGTCTGCTCCACCGCAAAGCTGCTCGGCCTGCCCATCGCCGTGCACACCGGTGGTGCCGGGGCGTGCAAGCAGGCGATCCGCGCCGGTGCGCGCAGTCTTGAACACGCCTACCTGATCGACGAGGAGGGCATCGAGATGGCGACCCAAGCGGGGGTGTTCATCGTGCCGACGATGCAGATGACCCAGGAGGACCTCGCGCAACTGCGGGCCGGCACGCTTCCGGACCAGGCCGTCTGGAAGTTCCGCCGCGACAACCAACAGATCCTCGAATCCCAGCGGCTGGTCGCGGCCAGCGACGTCAAAGTCGCCTACGGCACCGACTGCGGCATGTTCCCCTTCGACCACGGCGTCCTCGAGTTCCAGGCCATGGTGGACGGCGGCATCAGCCCGCCTCGGGCGCTGCGCGCCGCCACTTCCGTCGCTGCCGAGCTGCTGGGCCGCGACGACATCGGCGTGCTCAAGCCCGGTGCCTGTGCTGACATCGTGGGCATGCCGGGCAACCCGCTCGAGGACATTACGGCCACGTCCCGGGTTGACTTCGTCATGCGCTCTGGGAGCATCCACCGCCAGCCCGGAGACGGCAGCAACCATCGGCGCTGACCCGCTTGCACGCGACTTGGCCCCCCGACCCCGTGCGATTCACTGCCCCGGACCCCACACTGACCGCACTCGCTACTTCTCGACGACTGCATTCTGTTGCGCTGCACGGCACAACTGTTCTTCGCGTTCTTCCGGCGAAAGCTCGTTCCATTTCTCGGTCTGGGCCTGGACCTGCGCTTCGGGGAAACCCAGCGCCTTCATTTCTTCGGGGGAGATGAGCACGCTGTTCTCCGCGCTGATCATGTTCTTCCGGTCCAGTTCCGCACCGGGCCCGTCAGCGTAGTCGGCTGAGCATTCGATGAATGGCTCATAGGCACCAGGTGCGTCATCTGCCGTGGTCCGGCTGGGAAGGGTGCTGATGCCAAGGATTAGACCGGCTGTCAGCAATAGGCCTGTAGTCAGCAGGACGGACGGTTTCTTAGCCATTTTGTTCCCCAAGCATCAGCCCCACTTGAGCAAGCGGGACAATCGTTTTGCCCCAGCCTACCCAACGCGATTGTGTGGCCGGACACTCAGCCTAGACGCAGGTATGTCCAGCAGGGAACGTTCCCCATGCCGACAGCCCTCGAATGCCAATACAACGCGGAAGTTGCCGGCGGAAACCTTTCGCCTGTGTTCAGGTTGGGCCGTCATCCGTTGGACCAGTCCACATGCAGGGAGGGCGAGCTGCAAGCAAGCTGGTTCGCTGATGAGAAATCTGTCGGCAGGGGACCTTGCGCACACCCAACGTTACCGACGTGCTAGCGGTGGTCATTGGCCTGCCCCGGGTCGGGCGGTGACTCCCCGGCGGCGGTTGTGCCGGTAGCTCCGCGGGGGCTTTCCGTGGTGGATCTACTGGGGGCGGTGTCGGCGGTGTCGTCGGCCACGATTTGTCGTGCATTCCGGGTCGCCACGGCGACCACCCTCTCCATTGGGCCCTGACCGAACTTGCGGTGCCAGAACCAAGCGAATACGGCAGCTGCGATCAGGTGCAGGACGAACCACACGCTCGGGTCGTCGTAGTGCAGTTCCGGGGCCAGGGCGAGCAGGTGGGCGGAGTAGAGGGTCAGGGTCATGGCGCCCATAACAGCCAAGGGCTTCAACAACCGCTCGGCCCGGGGGGCGATGAGCAGGAAGACGCCCAGCACCAGCATCCCCGTGCCGAGGCTGGAAGCGATGGCCAGCGGGGTATTGGCGTGTGGTGTGGCGATGGCCAACCACCACCAGGAGGTGTCGGGCAGGCCCTCCGGGCCGAACACCAAGGCCTCGTCGAGGTCGTGCGAAGTCATGCCCGGGGTGGCTAAGAGCGCCTCGTAACCTCCGGCGCGCAGCAGCAGGACGGAGACCACGTTGGACAGGACCGCCAGGGCCGCGCCGACCCCAGCGATGAGTCCCTGGATCCGGACACGGCGCAGGTCCAGCCGACCCAGGCCCAGCCCGGTCAGCAGGTAGGTCATGTAGGCCAGGGCCGGGTAGGAGCCGGTGAGCAGCAGTTCCGAGGCCGAGCCGAGCGGCTCGGTGACCAGGTTCACCACCGTGTGGTTCCAGGCCGAGGACTCCGGCAACGCCGGACCCAGTTGCTGAATCAGGACCGGGGCGACGAGGCTGAACACCGCTGCCCACACGAACAGTGCCCGGCACCGCAGGACTAGGAAGGGGATGGCCAGCAGGAAGAACACTGCGTAATAGAGCAGGATGCTGTAGGCCGGGGGATCCCAGGGCAGGATCGCCGAGATCACCAGCCCTAGGGAGCCGATCACCACGGCCCGTACTGCCAGACCCACCCGGTCCCCGGTCATTCGCCGGCCCTGGTGCGGAGCGGACCCGCCGGAGGACAGGGCCAACCCCACCCCGGCCAGCAGTGCGAACAGCGCAGCCGAGTCCCCGGAGAACAGGTTCCACGACAAGGTTGGCTCGCCGGTGTCCTCGTCTGCGTCGGGCAGGATGTGGATGGCCATCAGCCCGATCAGTGCCAGGCCGCGCGCGGCGTCGATGCCGATCAGCCGCTTCTTGGGGTGGTCTTTCACCGCCGCGGGAGGATCCGCGGTGTACGTCTGCGGGACAATATCTGCACTCGTCGGATCCTTGTCCTCGTTAGTCATGGGAGGCTCCTGGGGTCTGGCTTCTCGTTTGGCTGCTTCCATGACCAGATCAACATCGCCGGCTAGGTCCCTCTTATGCCGTTGCTGTGCAGAGCCTGTGATCAGCGTTCCCGGCTCGCCACGGGCGGTCCGCCGTCGGCGCGGGGCCACTTCAGGTCCGTGCCGAAGGAAAGGTTCAAGCCCTAGTCGTTGGGCACAGATCCAGCCGGTCCGTTCGGAACATCGCAGCGGTATCGGGGCTGGTGTTGGTGGGAGGCGAGAGAATCCTTGCACCGTCAGGAAGGGTGCTTGCGGGGCGGGAGTCGAGGGTGACCGTGACACCGCAGTCCCTGCGTGTCACGCTGCTGGCAGCTCCACGATGAACAGGGTCCGGCCGGGTTCGGATTCCACGGTGGCATCTCCTCCATGGGCGCGGGCCACTGAGCGGACGATCGACAGTCCCAGTCCCGTGGAACCCTCACGCGTGGTCCGGGCGGTGTCCCCGCGCACGAAGCGGTCGAACAGCCCGGAGCGCAGGTGCTGGTCGATCCCCGGACCGTCGTCCTGCACGGTGAGGCGCACGGTTCCGACGCCGGCCGGGGCCTCCTCTTGGAGGCGCACCAGCACGGTGGTGCCGACAGGAGTGTGCTTGCGGGCATTGGAGAGCAGGTTGGCCACCAACTGGGCCAGTTGCCGCCGGTCGCCGAGCACCGTCACCGGCTGCTCGGGCACGTCCATCATCCAGCTATGGCCGGGACCGGCCGCGGTGGCATCCGTGACGACGTCCACCACGACCTCGCCCAAGTCCACCTCGCCGCGCGGCACGTCTCGTCCGGCGTCAAGACGGGCCAGCAGCAGCAGGTCCTCCACCAGGGAGCCCATCCGGTCGGCCTGGTTGAGCACCCGGGCCACCGATTCCCGGCCGCGGTCGGTCAGAGGCTCAGTGAGTCGGATTATCTCGGCGTATCCGCGGACCGCGGCCAGCGGGGTGCGCAGCTCGTGGGAGGCGTCCGCCACGAAAGTGCGTAAGCGTTGCTCGGATTGGTTGCGCTGCTCGAACGCGCCGTCCACGGAGTCGATCAGCCGGTTCAGGGCCTGGCCCACGTCCCCGACCTCGTCGCCGGGGCGGGCCAGATCCCCTGGTACGCGATATGGCGCCAGGGAGACCTCACCGGACCCCATGGGCACCTTGGCCACTTGGGCCGCCGCGTGGGATACCTTCTTGAGCGGCCGGAACGAGCGGCGGATCCACCACCAGCTCAGCAGCCCAGCCAGCACCAAAGCGGCCAGCGAGCCGAGGACCTGCACCTGCGCCAGGTTGGCCTTCGTCCTGTCCACCGCCGCCGTGGGCAGTCCAACGACCGCCACGCCGTCCTCATCGTCGACGATCTCCGCGTGCACGAGGAACTGGCCCTCGTCCAGGTCCATGGCGCGGATCAACCGGACATCGTCTATGGCCGCCGCCTCCTCCTTCGACAGCTTTGCCAGCTCGGCGTCCTGCGCTTTCTGGGCCCGCAAAGTCTCCTCGGCCAGCGCGCCCAGCCTCTCCACACCGGGCGCAGAGAGCTTCACCGTTTTCCATTCCTCATCCAACCGCGACGCCTGGACCACCTGGCCGCCGGTCATAAGTAGCACCAGCATCCCCGCCGGCTGGCCCGAGGCATCCAGCGGATCGTGGGTGAAGTCCGGCGTGTTCTGCCTGCCGCGCCACAGGTAGGACCAGGATCGTTCCCAGGTTCGCTCCACGTTCTCCTCCAACTGGGCGTCCACCGTGCGTCCGGTCAGGGCCAGGGAGGTCAGGGTGAAGGCGCTCAGCACCGCGGCCAGCAGCACCACGACGCCGACCGCGGTCCTCACAGCCAGGGTCATCCGCAGCCGGGGCCGGGCGGCCACACCGTCCCGGCGGGGGCCGCCGGCCGAGACAGGCCCCCGGCCCGGGGCCGGGGATATCGGTGGCAGGGGCGACGTCGGGGAGGAACCGGGAGGCGGGCCGGAGGACGAGGTCACAGTCCCCGCCTCAGGTCGTCGGCCGCAGGACGTACCCGGCGCCGCGGACTGTGTGGATCATCGGGGCCCGCCCGGCGTCGACCTTCTTGCGCAGATAAGAGATGTACAGCTCGACAATGTTCGCCTGGCCGCCGAAGTCGTACTGCCAGACGTGGTCCAGGATCTGCGCCTTGGACAACACGGCCCGGGGGTTCTCCATGAGGTACCGCAGGAGCCTGAACTGGGTGGCCGTGAGGTCCACCGGCTCACCCCCGCGCCGGACCTCGTGGGTGCGGACATTGAGCACCAGATCCCCCACCACCAGTTCGTCCGACTCCTGCGCGGCCACCCCGGAACGCTGGACCAACCGGTGCAGGCGGATCAGCACCTCCTCCAGCGAGAACGGCTTCGTGACGTAGTCATCCCCGCCGACGGACAGCCCACGGATCCGGTCATCCACCGAATCCCGAGCGGTCAGGAACAACGCCGGCACGTCGGCACGGAAGGCGCGGATCCGCTCCAGCACCTGAAGCCCGTCGAGTTCCGGCAGCATCCAGTCCAGCACCAGCACGTCCGGGTTGGTGTTGCGCGCGGTCTCGACGGCGGCGCGTCCGGCATGCGCTACATGCACCTCCCAGCCGCACAGGGCCAGGCCCATGGAGACCAGGTCCGCTAGCATCGGCTCATCGTCCACCACGAGTGCGCACAGGGGACTGCCGTCCGGGTGGGCAAGCTTGGGCAACACCTCGCGCAGGGCCGCCAGTGACGTGGGCGAACCTAATCCGGTCGATGAGGACACGAAGGACTCCTGAGATCGGGCGGAGTTGACAACACCATATTGACAGTCCAGACGCCCATCCTGTCAGAAACAACAGCAGAAACTGTGCCCTGGCTGTGCATTCTGCGTCCGGGATAAGGCTCCCGCGGGCAGGACTGCCGTGTTCCCCTCTCCGTGCCGTCCACGGTGCTGGGGAGGCGCGCGTGTTCCATGGATCACGCTGGTGCCCCCTCCTCACCGGGTGCTCACCGGTGCGAAGAATGCGAGCACGCTGAGGCTGCATCGACAACGAACAGTGTGACGCCGACCTCGACGGTCAGGGGCAGATGAACCGGATACCGGCTCGGTGGCGTCTTGCGGGGGTTCTGCGCGACGCCGGACGCTCCGATGAGCCTGATTGCTCCTTTACCGACGCTTTCCCCGTCTGGGAAACATGTGCTGATCAACGGGGGTGCCTCTATGGTTTTCGTGAACGAATGGCCCCGCAGGCCGTGCCTCTATCAGCGATCAACTCCCAACGACCCGGTCCCGGTCTGGGGGCGTAGCTACAACGGAGCGACCCTCGCGATGTACCGACCCACTCCCAGCACGAGATCGACAGGAGCCTGCCGAGCCAGATGGCCTGAGCTACCGCGATACCCGGTCGACATCGACTCCCAGCAGGAAATCCGCTGCCTTGTTTCTGAGAGCGAACGCGACGGGCACAAGGGCGACAGAGCCAAGAAGTCCGAACAACATCGCAGGTCCACCGACAGCTGCGAAGGACCCGGCGTGAAAGCAAACACCCGCGAATATCAGCGCCATGAAACTAACGGAAACTGCCATGACGGTGGCCCATCGCTTTGACCGACCGGTCAAAGCCCCGCACCGCTCCCCGGCCGAGAGTAGTTGCCACGCGGCCAGCAAAGCCACCTCGAACCCGCCGATCGCAACCACTATTGCCGTGACGTACGGGGGCGCCAGATACGCAACCTCGGGGTAAGCATCGGCGTACTGGGCTGCTACCTGCGGAACAATCACAAGTTGAGCCAGCAGGGCGCCAAGAGCAAGCGCTCCGAGGATTATGCGGAGCGGTGTAACTTGCTGCCTGTTCATATCGAGATCATTCGTCTTACCCATATTGACTGTCAACCATGCGCGCGGGACGGGTGCCAACCGCATGGAGGTTGCTCGGGTGCGCCGGACAAGCCTGGGCAGATAACCGGCTGGCAACATAGCCCGGTGACAGGTAGATCGGCCTGACGCATACGGGCGCTATCTTGTGTCCGCCCCGGCGCTTCAGCTGTGTTCTCGGTGTTCGCCCAAGCTTGTCAGGCCGAGCAGGGCCATGGCTTTGCGGAGTTCGGGGGCGGCGGCATCGAGGCCGGTTAGTTCTGTGTCGCTGACGTGAGAGCTGTTCTGGCAGTCGGTATCGTGTTCGTCGACGGCCCAGAGGAGCAGGTCGTTTCCGTGTCGTGAACGGAATTGGATGCCGTGGCAAAAATCCGTGCCGTCCGGGTTTTTTGAGGGTCCAGAGACACTGGAACAGGGGCTGGTCGGCGCTCGTGCAGGATGTACCGGTTCGGGATTCGGTTCTGGAGGCTGGTGGGACATGGGGTGCCTTTTCCTAGAAGGCTCGGCTCCTGTTTCGTCGGATTGGTCATTGCGCTTGGCGCATGCCGACGGCAGGAGACAAACCCGGGAACGGGGCAAGATTGCGTACTTTGGGTCTGGAGGGGATCCCAACACTCTTTCGAGGTAAAACGTCTGTGACTCGTCCAGGGTCATCTTGTCCTTTCCGCACATGGTTGGTTACTGGCTTTGGGACAGGGCGTCGTTGACGAGTTTGATGAGTTCGTCCTGTGCTTTTTCCTCGATGTCGAGTCCGATTTTCACGGCGGTGGCCGTGAGGGTTCCTTGCGTTCCGGCTACGGACATGACCTTCTGGCTTTGCCCGTTGGGCAGCTTCTGGGTGGTGATGGAGCCGAGGGACTGCTCACCGTCTGTGGTCACGTCCAGTGGGGTGATCCTGCTGCTGATTTTCTGTCCTTCGGCTTCGATTTCGAAGTCGGCACACTGCTGCATGGATTCTTGTGCTTGTTCGAGCTGGTCGGCGATGACTTTCGGGTCTTTGACGGCGACGAGGGTGATGACGGTCTGGGACTTTTCCTCGGCCGATTGGCTGGCTCCGGCGGCGTAGGTGCTGCCGCCGGGTATCCGGGTCTGTTCGGTCGCGAACATGGAACAGGTTTCAGGGGTGATGGTCGCGTTCGCCAGCAGTTCCTCCGCGGCCGCGAGTCCCTGATCGATTTGGGCTGCCGGAACGACTGAGAGTTGTTTGCCCTGCGCGTCTTTTAGACCCGCGATCACTTCCTTGAGGTCATCGTTGGTGTATGTCGTGGCCGCCGAGGTGGTCTGCGGTGATTGGGCGGTAGGGGAGGCAGCCGGCTCGGCGGTCTCTTCCGGGGCTGCTTCATCTCCGCAGGCTGTGAGCATCAGCATTGTGGACAGGACCACTGCGCAAACCCCGGTTGTGCGTGCCATTCTTACCGTCTCCCTCGGTTCGCCGGTCACCGGCCGTGGATGTGCCGGCATGATGCGCGGCATAGGGCGTATCCTTCACTGGCTTTCTTGTAAAAAGCTGGCTTCAGCTTTCACCCAGTTCCTAGGGAAGCTTGCGGCGGCCAGCGGGACTTGCTGCATGCTGCGCCGAGGAAGCTTTTCCGCATAAAGGCAT
>NZ_JBNHHB010000197.1:0-9445 GCF_059091905.1 Arthrobacter sp. Dra40 | reverse complement strand
ATGCCCCATCACTGGGCTGGGACACGGCGGCTTTAACGTATCTAATCTGGGTCTGGGCCATCATCGGCCGGCTGTCCCCCGCCGCCACCGCAGCACACGCCGGGCGGGAAGATTCCGGCCGGGCGGCTTCGGACGCCCTTATCCTGGCCGCCACCCTGGCCAGCTTCGGGGGCCTCGTGCTGATCCTGCTCGACGCCGGCACCGCCGAGGGAGTCAAGAAAGCGGGTATCCTCGCGATCGCGCTGGGCAGCATCACCCTGTCCTGGTTGCTTGTCCACACCCTCTTCACTCTTCGCTATGCCTTCCTCTATTACCGGGACCACGACGGGGTGGAGTTCAATCAGGACAGCGGTCCGCATTACCGGGACTTCGCCTACCTGGCGTTCACCATCGGCATGACGTTCCAAGTCTCGGACACCAACCTGAAAACCGACGCGGTCCGCTCCGCGGCGCTGCGCCACGCCCTCCTCTCGTACCTGCTGGGCACCATTGTCCTGGCCACCACCATCAACTTGATCGCAGGGCTCGTCCGCTGAATCGGACTGGACCGTTGCGGCGTTCCCGCCCCTGTCGGAGGGTGAATCTGCCAGAATCCTGCGGCCTGGGTCCAGAGTCCGCCATGCCCCGGAGCCCGGGTGCCAGGCATCCAACCTCTGGTGCCAGCCCCGCTGCCGGGGTTGTAATGGTACATGGGCCAATTGCCGTTGTGGCTGCTCCTGCTCATCTTCATTGCCGCCGGGGCCGTGGTTTGGATCGCTGGCATCCACTTATCGAGAACGACCGATGTGCTCGATGCCCGGCTGCATTTGGGAACGGCCTTCGGGGGGCTGATCCTGCTCGCCATAGCCACCAATCTGCCCGAGATTGCCATCACCATCAGCGCCTCCCTGAGCGGCAACCTTGATGTAGCGGTTGGCAACATCCTTGGCGGGATTGCCCTCCAGACCGTGGTCCTGGTCATCCTGGACGTTTTCGGTAGACGGGGTGCGGGCGTCAAACCCCTCACCTACCGGGCCGCCTCGCTCGTGCTTGTCCTCGAAGCCATCGTCGTGGTCGCGATCCTCGCCGTCGTCATGATCGGCAGCCAACTGCCATCTGGCCTCATGTTCGCCAGGCTGAGCCCGGACGTTGTGCTGATAACCGCCCTGTGGATCACAGGCTTGCTGCTTGTCCATGCCGCCGGACAGCGGCTTCCCTGGCACCAAGACGGCAAGGCCCCGGACGCGTCCCCGCACCCGGGCGGACACCGGCGCCGCAAACCGGAACAGCCCCACAAAACCATGGGCTCAGCGAAAGTCGTTCTGCTGTTCCTCGGTTCGGCGGTGGCGACGCTGGCCGCCGGCGTCGCTCTGGAACGCAGCGGCGAGGCTGCGGCCTCGCAGGTGGGCCTCTCCGGTGTCCTCTTCGGCGCCACCGTGCTTTCGCTTGCGACCTCACTTCCTGAGATTTCCACCGGGCTGCAGGCCGTTCGGCAGGGCGATGACAATCTGGCGGTCAGTGACATCTTCGGCGGCAACGCGTTCCTGCCGGTCCTTTTCCTCGTCGCAACGGTCATCTCCGGCCAGGCCGTCCTGCCGGCCGCAAACGCCGCTGACATCTACCTCACCGCCCTCGCAGCGCTGCTCACCCTCGTCTACGCCGTCGGGCTCATCTTCCGCCCGCAAAAACGGATCGGCTCCATGGGGATCGATTCCCTCACCGTCCTCATCCTGTATCTGGCCGGGCTTGGCGGGCTCTTCGCTGTCGCCGCCTGATAGCGCGGGCAACTCTGCTGATCGTCACGGTACGTCTGAGCCCCAACGATGCGCCGCCGCTGCGCCTTCCTTAACAACCGCTTCTACGAAAGAACCGCCATGTCTGACATTCGTACCGATGCAACACTTCCGGTTCCCGGAAACCAGCACACACGGAGGGGGTTCGCCGCCCTGTGGTCCGACGCTTTGGGCCGGGCCAGTGTCCGCTCCGCCCAGGTACTACTGGTTGGAGCACTTGTCTGGGCCATCATCTGGGCCCTGACCCGGGTCCCGCTCGTCATCATTCCGGTGACGATCGCCCTCATTCTGGCGTCCGCCATCTCGCCGCTGGTTCACTGGCTCACCCGCCGCCGGTGGCCGCGAATCCTGGCAACAGTGGCGTCCTTCGTGGTCATTCTGGCCGTCTTCGGGGGCGTCGTCACAGGCATCATCGTCCTCATCCGGCACCAGTGGACCGAACTGACCGCCCGCGCGCTGGCCAGCGTCGACCAATTGCATGCGTTCTTGAACACCGGCCCAGTGCCGGTCACCGACGCCCAAATCAACGCCTTCCGCCTCTCGCTCGAAAAGTTCTTCACCAGCAGCGCGTTCGGCACCGAAGCGCTGACGGGGCTGCGCCTGATCGGGGAGATTGGTGCCGGGGCGATCCTGATGGCCGTCATCCTTTTCTTTTTCCTGTACGACGGCGCGAAAATCCGCCGTTTCCTCTTCGGCTTCCTTCCCGAAAGCCACCAGGCCAAAGCGCACCGGACTGCCCAATTGAGCACGATTGTGCTGGGCGGCTACGTACGCGGCACCGCGTTGATCGCGGCCATCGACGGGCTGGCAGTCGGAATTGCCCTCGCCCTCCTGCATGTGCCCCTGGCCCTGCCGCTGGGCGCGTTCGTCTTCATTGGCGGCTTTATCCCCATTGTCGGGGCCACAGCCGCCGGATCACTGGCCGTGCTGGTAGCTTTGCTTTCCAACGGGCCCGCTGGCGCCCTGATCATCCTTGCCGTGGTGATCGGTGCCAACCAGCTTGAGCACCACGTTCTCCAACCCGTCCTCATGGGGCGGGTCCTGAGCATTCACGGTCTGGCCATCCTTCTCGCCCTGGCCACGGGAACCATCCTGGCCGGGATCGTCGGGGCGCTGCTGTCCGTACCGCTGACTGCCGTGGCGTGGACGGCCATCAAGGTCTGGTCCGCGCATCCCCTTCCCGGCCCCGAACCGGTTGCCGGCACCGACGCCATGCCGGCCTGAGCGAGCAACTGGTCGGGGCGGCCCGGCGGTCAGTCTCCGGCACCCACAAGGTTGAGGGTGCCCAATCGGCTGGCAATGCGGGAGATATCGACGGCGGAAAGGCTGGCTGACGGGCTGAGGTCCAGCGGCTCCGCGCTGATGACCGTGAGCGGCACGCCGGCGTCATAGAGGATGTCCACGACGTTGCTAAAGCGCTGCCAGCCGTTCATGCTGATCCCGCTGCGGGCCGGCACACCGGAGATAATCCACTGCGCGGAATGCGGCAGCAGGGCCAGATAGTCGGAAACGGCGGTCGGGCCTTCGCACAGGTCCCCGAAATCGAACCACAGTTCCGCGGCGGTGCTCCGCAGGGCCGGGAGCTGCCAGCTTCCCGGCCGCAGTTCACGTGCTTCTGCAGGGGACGGCCATGCAAGGCCGGCCTCGATGACGCGCCGGTCGTCGGGTCCCTCCGGGGCGATCACCATCGCACCGTCGCTGAACCGCCGCGAGCGGGCACCGCCGTCGTTGTCCTCTTGGCCGCCCCTCCTACCACGCTGCGTGCGGTAATCCACCGGACCGGCGATGGACGCAACGTTCATGGTGCTGCGGATCAACGTGATTGTCGGCTCGAACAGGGCGTGGAATGCATCGCTGGGCAGCAACTGCTCGGGCGGATAGTTCGAGGTGGTCACCAGCACGATGCCGCGGCGGTGAACTTCGCGCAGGAGCCGGGCCAGCAATTGTCCGTCCCCTGGATCGTGGACGTGGAATTCGTCCAAGACCAGCACTGCGCAATGACGCAGCATGGCATCGATGGCCACCTCGACGGCGCTGGTCCCGGGCGGCCGGACTGCCGCATCTTGTGCTTCGTGCCGGTGGGCGTGCAACTGTCGGAACAGGTCGTGGAAGTGCCAGCGTTGCTTGCCCGGCACCTCCAAGGCATCGAAAAACTTGCGGGCCAGCCAGCTCTTGCCGCGCCCAACCGGACCCCACAGGTAGAGCCCGCGCAGTTGGCCCTGCGGTGTCAACGTTTCGGCGTCAACTCGTGCGGCGGCATCGGCCAACAGCCGGGCAGCCCTTTGCTGATCGTCGTCCAGGCTGAAACCGGCAGCGGAAGCCGCCTGTTCCAAGTGCTCAAGCATCCGCCGGCCGGCGGGCGCTTTGCCTTCCCGGCCGGCGGTACCGGCTCCTGCCCCCATGGTGATCCTTTCTCTACCCACCCCCGAAACCCTACCTGTGGCCGTCCGTCCGTGAGGCCGCCCCGACAACGCAAGCCCGGGGGATCCGGTGCGCGGCTTTAACGCGGGAGGGCGCCCCGGCTTCCCCATAAGGGAAGCGCGGAGCGCCCTGCCGTGCGGATTGTCAGGCGGCGCAGTAGCGCCGGGACCGCAAATTAGTTGGCAACGACAGCCGCGGCGCGGACAGACTCCATGGCCTTGGTCCAGGGGATGAGCTGGTCGATCATCGGTGCCAGGGTGCCGGCGTTCTGCTCGGTCGGCTTGAAGTCGGCGAAGTTTTCGAAATCCAGGAACAGCGAGAACATGACCTGGTTCCGCACGTGGGCGATCTGCAGCTCGGACAGGATGTTGCGCAGGTGCTCGGCGGCACGGGCGCCACCCATGGAGCCGTAGGAGACGATGCCCGCGGCCTTGTTGTTGAACTCGACGTTCAGGTAGGACAGCGCGTTGGTCAGGGCCGGGGTGACGGTGTGGTTGTACTCACCGGTGACGAAGATGAAGCCGTCGAACTCGCTGATCTTGGCCGAGAACGCCTTGGTGTGGTCGTTCTGGTAGTTCTGGTAGGCAGCCGGGTAAGCTTCGTCCAGCAGGGGCAGATTGAAGTCGGCGATGTCGACAAGCTCGAACTCGGCGTCGGTGCGGTTTGCTGCCTGGGTGAGAACCCAATCGGCAACCTGCTTGTTGACACGACCCGGACGGGTGCTGCCGGTGACGATAGCGATCTTGGTCATAAATAACCCCTTCGAGGTCTGGTCCCGACGTGGCGGTATGTTGACACGTCATGGTTTTGTTGACACGTCAATTATGCAGGGCTGAAAGTTGAATTGTCAACTAAGAGCGAAAGGTGCACCGTGGACTCCGACACCCGTTGGCTGAACGATCACGAGCAAGAGATCTGGCGCGCCTTCCGCGAATTGCTGTGGGGCTTCGAGTCGGCCATGGACCGCCAGTTGCTGCGCGACTCCGATCTCTCCGGTGTGGAGTATTCCGTGCTCGCCTCCCTGTCGGAGGCCGACGAGGGCGTCATGCGGGCCCGGGACATCGCGCTGCAACTGGACTGGGAGCGCAGCCGGCTGTCCCACCTGCTCAAGCGGATGGAAGCCCGCGGATTGGTGGAACGGGTGGCTTGCGCCACGGACGCACGCGGTTTCAACATCTCGATGACCGAAGCCGGTTGGGATGCCCTCCGGCAGGCCGCCCCCGGCCACGTCAGCTTCGTGCGGGAGAACTTCTTCGATCCGCTCTCGGTTGCGGAACGCGAGGCGTTGCTCTCGGCAACCACCAAGATCCAGCAGTCCATCCGCAATGCGGGCCTTTGGGGGAAGACCGGCAAGTCATCCTGAGCCGAGGGGTCACTCCAGAATTTCCGAGACCTCCAGCCACTCCATCTCCAGGCCTTCCTTCTCCTCGGCGATCTCCTGGAGCTTGCGGTTCATCTCCGCCAGTCCGGCGAAGTCGACGTCGGCCTTGGCACCTGCCGCGTGCATCTGGTCCTTGAGTTTGTCCTCCTGCTGGCCGAGTTTGCCCAGTTGCCGCTCAATCCGGTTGAGGTCTTTTTTGGCCTGGCGTTTGTCGGCTTCGCTGTGCAAGGCAGCAGAAGACGTTCCGGCGGCGGCGTTTGGGCCGCCCGGGCCGGGTGAGCGCTTGCCGGCCAGCGCAGCTTCGCGCAGCTCGAGGTACTGGTCCACTCCCCCGGGCAAGCCGCGGAGCTTGCCGTCGCCCAGCAAGGCCATCTGGTGGTCCGTCACCCGTTCCAGCAGGTAGCGGTCGTGGGAAACCACCACGAGCGTGCCCGGCCAGCCGTCCAGCACGTCTTCGACGGCTGCCAGCGTGTCCGTGTCCAGATCGTTGGTGGGCTCATCCAGCATCAGCACGTTCGGCTCGCCGACCAGCAGCCTCAGCAGCTGCAGGCGCCGACGCTCGCCGCCGGAGAGATCGCGCACCGGGGTCCACTGCTTCTCCTTGGAAAAGCCGAGCTGTTCGACCAGCTGGCTTGCGGAGACTTCCCGTCCACCGATGTTGAAGACCTGGCGTTCGCGCTGGATCACCTCCACCACCCGCAGATCCGAAACGTCGTCGAGTTCGCGGACCTCTTGGGTGAGCATGGCGGTCTGTACCGTTTTACCGCGTTTGACTTTCCCGGAGCCGGGGTGGATTTCACCGTTCAGGAGCCGCAGCAGGGTGGTCTTGCCGGCGCCGTTGACGCCCACCAGCCCGAGCCGCTCCCCCGGAGCCAGCCGCAGGGTGATGTTGTCGAAGAGCGCGGCGGGTCCGCCCTCGCCGTCGGTCGGCCGGGGCGGCGGCGTGTAGGAGACGTTCTCGAGGTCCAGCACGTCCTTGCCGAGCCTGGCCGTGGCCATCTTGTTCAGCGCCACCGAGTCGCGGGGATCGGGCACATCGGCGATCAGTTCGTTGGCGGCTTCGATCCGGAATTTCGGCTTCGCTGTCCGCGCCGGAGCTCCCCGGCGCAGCCACGCCAGTTCCTTCTTCACCAGCTGCTGCCGTTTGCCTTCGACCACGGCGGCCATCCGGTTCCGTTCGGCACGCGCCAGGACGTACGCGGCATATCCGCCCTCGAACGGGTCGACGGTTCCGTCGTGGACTTCCCAGGTGCGGGTACACACTTCATCCAGGAACCAGCGGTCGTGCGTGACCACCAGGAAGGCCCCCTCGTTCGGGCGCCACCGGGTCTTGAGGTGCCTGGCCAGCCATGCCACGCCTTCCACGTCCAGGTGGTTGGTGGGCTCGTCAAGCATGATGACGTCGTGCGGTTCGATCAGCAGCTTGGCGAGGGCGACCCGCCGGCGCTGTCCGCCGGACAAAGACGACACCGCCGCGTGCCACTCGACATCGCCGACCAACCCCTCCATGATTTCCCGGATCCGCGGGTTGGAGGCCCACTCATGCTCGGCTGCCTCGCCGACGATCGCGACGCCCACCGGCAGGTCCCCGTCCAGCACGTCCTGCTGGTCCAGGTAGCCCACGTTGACATCGCCGCGCTTGGTGACCCGGCCGTCGTCGGGCGCAATCCGCTGGGCCAGCAGCCGCATCAACGTGGACTTGCCGTCGCCGTTGCGCCCGACCATGCCGATCCGGTCGCCTTCATTGAGTCCGAGGGACAGCGAATCCAAGATGGTGCGGGTGGCAAAGGAGACACTGACGTTTTCTGCGCCGAGCAAGTGGACCAAGGGTACTGCTTTCTGTTGCGTATGGGTGATGCGGATGCAGGCCGCCCGCCGGCATCCGCGTATCGGGGCCGGACTCTCAGGCCATGATGCGGGCGCCGTGGACAGGTCCGCGCACCGGCAGGGCAACCACCCCGGCGACGTCGGAGAGCCGTTGTCCCAGTTCCGCCGCTTCCCGCCGTCCTGCCGTCAGGAATGCCACCGTCGGGCCGGAGCCGGAGACCAGGCCCGCAAGCGCTCCTTCGGTCTTGCCCAGCTCAAGGATATCGGCCAGTTCGGGGGCAAGCTCGATGGCCGCCTCCTGCAGGTCATTGTGCAGACATCCCGCCAACTGGTGGACGTCGCCGGACTGCATGGCCTGCAGGATCGCCGGATCCACCTGTTCGGGCTCGACCGGAACGTATCCCCGGCGGGCCCGCAGGTCGTCGGCCACGGCGTACACCTTGGGCGTCGACAAGCCGAACGACGCCGGTACCAGCACCCAGTGCATTTCGCTGCGCGCAAGCGCCGGCGTCAGCCGCTCCCCGATTCCCAGCCCGACGGCGACACCGCCGTGCAGCGCGAACGGCACGTCGGCACCCAGCCCGGCGGCCAGTCCGATCAGTTCGTCGCGGGAGTAGCCGGTGTTCCAGAGCGCGCTGCAGGCCACCAAGGCGGCAGCGGCGTCAGCGGAGCCACCGCCCATCCCGCCGGCAATGGGTACCCGCTTGGTGATATCGAGGTGCACGCCCTGTGGGTGGCCCGCGGTTTCACGGATCAACTCGGCGGCCTGGGCGGCCAGATTGGAAGCATCCAGCGGGATGCCGTCCAAATCAAAGTCGAGGCCGGCGCCGTTGCGGACGCTGACCGTGATGGCATCGTCGTCGCGGGCGGTGGCGGTGACTTCCTCGTACAGCGAGAGCGCCAGATAGACGCTGGCGACGGAGTGGTAACCGTCCGCCCGGGGGCCGCCAACGCGGAACGAAACGTTGATTTTGCCGGGCGCCATGACGCGGACCGGACGTGCTCTGGTCATCAGCGTGCCACTGCCTTCCTAGCCGACGAGCGGATGGTTGAATTCGGCGATCCGGGCGAAGGCTGCAACGTCCAGCACTTCTCCGCGCGCGCTTGGGTCTACGTTGGCCTGCCGCAGCGCTTCCTCGGCGCGGGCTGCACTGCCGGCCCAGCCGGCCAATGCCGCGCGCAGGGTCTTGCGGCGCTGGGCGAACGCGGCGTCGATGACCGCGAAGACGTCCCGGCGGGGGGCACGGGTCACAGGCGGCTCTCCGCGGGTGAATTCCACCAGCCCGGAGGCGATTTTGGGAGCAGGCCAGAATACATTCATACCGATCACACCGGCCTTGCGCATCGTGCCGTACCAGGCGGCTTTGACGCTGGGCACGCCGTAAATCTTTGAACCGGGTTTGGCCGCAAGCCTGTCAGCCACTTCGTCCTGCACCATGACCAGTCCGTGCCGCAGCGATGGGAAGTTCTCCAACAGGTGCAACACCACCGGTACGGCCACGTTGTAGGGCAGGTTGGCGACCAATGCATCCGGTGCCTTGGGCAGTGCGGTGACCTGCAGCGCGTCCGCCAGCACCACATCCAGCCGTCCGGCCGCGTCAGGACGCCACTGGGCAACTGTTTGTTCAAGGCGGGCGGCCAGCTTGGGATCGATTTCGACGGCGACCACATGCCCGGCTGCATCCAGCAGTCCCAGCGTGAGCGAGCCCAGCCCGGGACCGACCTCCAGCACGGTCTCGCCGGGGACAACGTCTGCCGCTGCCACGATCCGGCGGATGGTGTTTCCGTCGATGACGAAGTTCTGGCCGAGGGTCTTGGTCGGACGCACATCCAGCTCGGCGGCGAGGCGCCGGATGTCTGCGGCGCCGAGCAACGGCCGGGGGCGTGCGGCTGAGGTTTCCCCGGGCACGTTCCGGGAGTCGGTTCCGGGTGCGGATTGCGGTTCTGTCACTGTGCCATCGTATCGGGCCGGCGCCGGTGCCACGGCGGCCAGCCGTCCTGTTAACCACCTCGGACCCGGGCTGCAATGCCCGGGTCCGAGGTG
>NZ_JBNHHB010000196.1:0-9498 GCF_059091905.1 Arthrobacter sp. Dra40 | reverse complement strand
GCGGTGCACACCGCCGTCGTCAATCATTCTGCCAGGGGGTCAGTCGGCGATCTTGGCGACCAACCGTCCGACGACCTCGCCCTTCTTGAGCTTCTCAATGCCCTCCGGGATCTCCTCGAAGGTGATCTCGGTGATGGTCGGCGTGAGCTTGCCGGTCGCGAAGTACTCGTAGACGCCCTGTACGTCGTCCTTGGTGCCCCCCTGCGACCCGACCAGAGTGACCTCGGAAAGAATCAGGGCCTTGGTGCTGATGGTTGATTCCAGCCGGCCCATGCCCACCTGGACCACGCGGCCGCCGCGGCGGACCGTCTCAATGGCCTCGGCGGTGGTTGTGCCGAAACCGGCAAAATCCACAATGACGTCCAGGCCGATCTCCTTGAAGTCGGCGATGGACCTGGCCACGTCCTTGGCGCCGATCTCCTTGGCCTGGTCCCAAATCTTCTCGTTGACTTCGGCAATGTAGACGTCGGCGCCGGCCAGCACCGCCACCCGGGCGCCAATCGAGCCCAGGCCGCCGAAGCCGATGATGCCGACCTTGTCGCCGGCCTTGACCTGGCCGTTGGCGATCACGGCATGGTGGCTGGTCATGCCGGCGTCGGTGCCCGCCGCACCCTGGGAGAAGCTGACGTTGTCCGGAATGCGGACCAAAGCCTGTTGGTCGATCGCTGCCTTGGAGGAGAAACCGCCGTCGAACGCGTAGCCGGGAGCACCGGCTTCGGTGGTGGGGCAGAAGCCAACGCGGTCGCCGACCCTCCACTCGGTCACCCCTTCACCGACCTCGGTAATGACGCCGGCAACCTCATGGCCGAGGGTGATGGGGCGCTTGGCCAGCGTCGAGAGCCAGCCTTCGTCCTCGAGCATGCCCACATCGGAGTGGCACAGGCCCGCCGACTTGATGTCGATGACCACGCCGCCGGGTGCGGCCGTCGGGGCGTCGACCTCGGTGAGTTTGAGGGGCTCGTGGGTATTGGTGAACTGCCACGCTTTCATGGGATCTCCTAGGCTCGGCAACATGGTGGTGGCCGCGTCAGCCGCGGCACGGGGCGGGGTTCGGCCCCTGCTACCAGCCTAGTCCGGAAAAACCGGACTTTCATGCGAATGCATGTACGTTGCGTCACGCCTCGAACGCCGTTGGGCTTGCCGGTTGCGGCAGGTGACGCCTGCCCTGTCGCCTGCAGGGGGCCTATGGAAGACTGAAGCCATGCTTGTAGCCTTCTCTGTTGCCCCCTCGGGTGTCCCCGTAGCTGGTCCCGCGCCCCACGACGCGTCCGTGCACGACGCTGTTGCCGAGGCCGTCCGGGTTGTCCGCGAGTCGGGCCTGCCCAACCGCACTGACGCCATGTTCACCACGATCGAAGGCGAGTGGGACGAGGTCATGGATGTGGTCAGACGGGCCACCGAGGCCGTGGGCCGTTACGGATCGCGCGTGTCGCTGGTGCTCAAGGCCGACATCCGCCCGGGCTACTATGGCGAGCTCACCGGCAAGCTGGACCGGCTCGAGGCCGCCATCAACGAACAGGACCAGCAGTGACGGTCCGCCCGGAGACCCAGGCTGCCGGCACCGATGCGGCATGGACCGCCGTCGAAGACTTCCTGACCGTCACCTTGGTGGGTGAGGACCAATCGCAGGTCGCTGCCAGGGAGGGCGCGGCGCGGGAAGGCCTGCCTGCCATCGAGGTGAGCCCGCCGCAGGGAAAGCTCCTGATGCTCTTGGCGAAGTTGGCCGGAGCCCGCAAGGTGCTGGAAATCGGCACGCTCGGCGGCTACAGCACCATTTGGTTGGCGCGCGGTTTGCCCGACGACGGCGAACTGGTCAGCTGTGAGTACGAACCGCACCACGCCGAGGTCGCGCAGCGCAACCTCGAAGCGGCCGGCGTCGCCCACAAGGTCAGCGTCCGGGTAGGGGCCGCACTGGACACGCTGCCGCAACTAGCCGCCGGGAACGCCGGCCCGTTCGACCTGGTGTTCATTGACGCCGACAAGGAAAACAACCGGCACTACCTTGAGTGGGCGCTGCAGCTGACCCGGCCGGGCAGCCTGATTGTGGTGGACAACGTGGTGCGCTCCGGCAAGGTCCTGTCCGACGGCGGCGGCGCCGGTGCCGAGGATCCCGACATTCGGGGCACGCGCGACGCTCTGGCGCTGCTGGGCTCCGACAAGCGGTTGGAAGCCACCGCGATCCAGACCGTGGGCGGCAAGGGCTGGGACGGTTTCGCGCTGGCGCTGGTCACGTAACCGATGGGGCGGCGAAGCATCCGTGCCGAAACGGTCCGGGAGCGGGAGCCGGCGGGCGGCCCGGCCGAGGGGCGCTACGAAATCTCCTCCGGCATGGCCGAACTGGTCCGCGACCCGGACTCGGCGGACGGCTGGCTGTTGAAAATCAACGGCGTCCAGTCCTCCCACGTGGTGGTCGGCGATCCGCTGCGCCTGGACTTCGAATACATGCGCTGGATGGCGGCGTTGATCGGATCCCGTTGGGAGCCCGAGGCCAGGCTGCGGGTCCTGCATTTGGGCGGCGGGGCGTGCTCGATGGCCCGGTACTTGGCGGCGGCTTACCCGCAGGCGCGGCAGGTCGTCGTCGAGATCGATGCGAAGCTGGCGGACCTGGTGCGCCAGTGGTTCGACATCCCGCGCGCTCCGCTGGTGCGCATCAGGGTGGGCGAGGCACGGGCGGTGACCGAAACGCTGAGCGATGACAGCAGGGACCTGCTCATCCGCGACGTCTTCTCCGGCAGCGAGACACCGCATGGATTGACCACGCTGGAATTCACCCGAAACGTGCGCCGCGTCCTCGCCCCCGGCGGGGTCTATCTGGTGAACTGCGGTGATACGCCCCGGCTGGCCGGTGCCCGCGAGGAGGCGGCAACCATCGGCGAGGTTTTTGAGCACCAGGTGATGATCGCCGATCCGCCGATGCTCAAGGGCCGCCGGCACGGGAACGTGGTGATCGCGGCCAGCGACCAGCCGTTGGAAACCGGTCCCGGACTCGTCCGGGAGTTGCTGCACGGTGCGGTGCCCGCCCAGCTGTGGGACGGGCCGAGGGTAGAGAAGTTTTACAGAGGATCGGCAATCCGGCAAGACCCGCCGGGCAATTAGGGGCCTTTCCCGGAACGTTATGACTTCGGCCCGAAATTGTTTGTAAGATGGACACGAACGGCCGTTCAGCGGCCGTAGTAGGCCCGGGAGTAAGCCGCTTGCGGCTGGCTCTCCGGAGGCAGGCATAGAAAAAACGGCTTCGACACTATGGATGGTGGCTGGAGCGCTATGTCTGCTCAGCCGGATTCGTTCCGGCGCCGGATGCCGGGTGCTGACAACCTAATCCCCCCAAGTTAGGTGCAGTGCCCGGCATCACGGTTATGAACCCTTTCACCCCTAGGTTCTGCGGCTCCCCGGCGACCGGCATCCGCCCTTCGTCCTTTCATCCGCCGTCCGCCCTCTCCGGCACTTTGCCCAGCAGCTCCGCCTCCCTGGTGCGGGTCTCGCGCCGCAGTGCATCGACCACGGCGGCCACCGCCGGCTGTCGCAGCCTATCCGGGCGCGCTACCAGCCAGTACCCGAGCCGCTCCTCGATCTCCTCGGGCAGAACCCGCACGAGGTCCGGATGGCGGTTGGCCATGAAGCACGGCAGCAGGCCCAGGCCGGCCCCGGCGCGGGTGGCCTCGACGTGCACAAAAACGTTCGTGGACCCCAGGGCGGTGGCCATGGCCGGCAGCAGCCGGCGCGGCGCGTCGAGATCGTCCACCTGCAGCATCGAGTCGACGAAATAGACCAGCGGATGGTTCATCGCCGCCCGCACGCTGTCCGGGATGCCGTGTTCTGACAGGTAGTCGCGGGAACCGAAAAGCCCCAGCACGTAGCTGCCCAGCCGGATGGACCGGGCCCGAATGACCTGCGGCCGCCCGACGACCACTTCGAAGTCCAGGCCGGGCCGGTGTTGCGAGGCCCTGCGGGCGGCGGTGACGATCTCCACGCTGAGCTTGGGGTGGCGCTGCTGCAGCCGCGCGATGGCCGGGGCTGCCACGAAGGCGCTGAACCCGTCGGTGGCGGACAACCTCACCACACCGGCCAACTGGTCTGCTTCATCAGGTGTGCGGCTGAGCCCGGTCAGTGATTCTTCGATGCGTTCCGCCACCACTGCGGCTTTCCGGCCAAGGTCGGTCAGCTCCCAGCCGCTGGGCGCCCGGGAGAACACGCGGCCGCCCAAGGCCTTCTCCACGGCACCGATGCGACGGGAGACGGTGGTGTGGTTGAGGCCAAGGTTTTCGGCCGCAGACGTGTAGCGGCCGGTGCGGGCAACGGCGAGCAGGATGATCAGGTCATCCGGGTTCGCGAACTGTGGGGAGGCAGGCATATCTGCATTTTTGCAGACGTGGCGTGCAAAGTTTGCCATTGATGCACATGAAGGAAGACGGAATACTCGGCTTCGTCTGATTGTGACCATACTCACAGTGCATTGGGGAAGTTCCGGCTGCCACGCACCGCACACTCTGCACGCCACGCAAGGAGAATGATGAGCGCCCACGCTACACCCACCGGCCCCGGGTCCGGCACCACGCACGAATCACCGCCGTCGGTCCTGCGCAAGGTCGTCATCGCATCCATGGCGGGCACGGTCGTGGAATGGTACGAGTTTTTCCTCTACGCGACCGCGGCCACGCTGGTTTTCGGCGCCATGTTCTTCCCGAATGCCGGCACCGAGCTTGACGCGATCATCGCAGCCTTCGTCACCTTCGCCGTCGGCTTCATTGCCCGACCGCTGGGCGGGATCGTGTTCGGCCACTTCGGGGACAAGGTTGGCCGGAAAAAGCTGCTGCAGCTGAGCATCGTTCTGATCGGTGCGGCCACGTTCCTGATGGGCTGCCTGCCCGGGTTTGACCAGATCGGTTACTGGGCGCCCGGCCTGCTGGTGGCACTGAGGTTCATCCAGGGCTTTGCCATCGGCGGGGAATGGGGCGGTGCGGTCCTGCTGGTGGCCGAACACAGCCCGGCCGCCAAGCGCGGTTTCTGGGCGTCCTGGCCCCAGGCCGGCGTGCCGATGGGCAACATGCTCGCCACGGTGGTGCTCTGGGTAATGTCCGGCATCCTCTCCGAGGCCGAGTTCCAGTCATGGGGCTGGCGCGTTGCCTTCTGGCTTTCGGCAGTGATCGTGCTTGTGGGCTACTACATCCGCACCAAGGTGACCGAGGCGCCGATCTTCCTCGAAGCCCAGGCTGAGTCTGCCAAGGTGAAGTCCACGTCCTACGGCGTCGTTGAAGTAATGAAGAAGTACCCGCGCGGCGTCTTCACCGCCATGGGCCTGCGGGTGGCGGAAAACATCATCTACTACATTGTGGTGGCGTTCTCCATCACGTACCTGAAGACCGTCCACGATTTCGACGTCACCACGGTGCTGGGCCTGCTGATCCTGGCGCACGCCTTCCACTTTGTCGTCATCCCCTTCTACGGCCGACTGTCGGACACCATCGGCCGCCGGCCGGTTTACATGGCGGGCGCCATCCTGTCGGGCGTGTGGGCCTTCGCGGCCTTCCCGATGTTCGATACGCAGAACCCGGTGATCATCCTGGCTGCAATCTTCCTGGGACTCGCCGTGCACGGGCTGATGTACGCGGGCCAGCCCGCCATCATGGCTGAGATGTTCCCCACCCGGATGCGGTACTCCGGTGTCTCATTGGGATACCAGGTGACGTCGATCTTCGCCGGTTCGCTGGCCCCGATCATTGCGTCCACGCTGCTCCAGAACTTCAACCACTGGCTGCCGGTAGCCCTGTACCTGGTGGTCGCCTCGGCCATCACCATCGTGGCGGTGTTCTTCGCCCGCGAAACAAAGGGCGCCTCGTTGCGCGATCTGGACCGGGCCGATGCCGCATCCCGCACGGATTCCGAAGTGCGGGCCCAGGCCTAGAAGCGCAGGCCCGACCTTGGGCCTGAGTTCGGGCCCGACCCTGGCAGGGCAAAGCGAAGGGACCGGTACCACCCCATGCGGGCGGTGCCGGTCCCTTCGCCGTTCAGGCGGGTGCGGTCAGCGGAAGCCGATGAGCTGCTCGACCGGACCGATGCCGAAGAAGAGGACGAAAGCGGCGGCCACCGCCCACATCAGCGGATGGATGTCCTTGGCCCTGCCCTGGAACGTGCGGACCAGCACATAGGCGACGAAGCCCGCCCCCAGGCCGTTGGCGATGGAATACGTGAACGGCATCAGGGTGAACGTCAGGAACGCCGGGATGGCCACGCCCCAGTCCGACCAGTCGATCTTGCCCACCTGCGCCACCATCATGAAACCAACGACGACGAGCGCGGGCGCCACTGCCTCGAACGGCACCAGCGAGATCAGCGGCGTGAAGAACATTGCCACCAGGAACAACAGGCCGGTCACCACGTTGGCCAGGCCGGTGCGCGCGCCTTCGCCGATGCCTGCACCCGACTCCACGTAGATCTGGTTGGAGGAAACCGAACCGGCGCCGCCGGCAATTGCGCCCACCGCGTCAACCATGAGCACACGGTCAACCTGCGGAATGTTGCCGTCTTTGTCCGTCAGGCCGGCTTCGTTGGCCAGGCCCACCATGGTGCCCATGGCATCGAAGAAGATGCTCAGCAGGATCGCGAAGGCCAGTAGGGAAGCGGCGGTAATGCCCAGCGTCCCGAAAGCTCCAAAGAGGTTGACCTGGCCAATCAGAGACAGATCCGGCAGCCCCACCCAGCTGCCGCCCGGCAGTTCAGGGACCACCAGGGACCATCCCAGCGGGTTGGCGCCTTCCGGGCCCATGGACGGGCCGACGTCAGCTATTGCTTCGATGACCACGGCGAGCACCGTCGCGGCGATGACGCCGATCAGGATGCCGCCCTTGACCTTGCGTACCACCAGCGCAATGGTCAGGATGAGACCGAAGACGAAGACCAGCGTAGGCCAGCCCAGCAGGACGCCGTCGAAGCCGAGGCCGACGGGAACAGTGGTCCCTGCCGCGTCCGGGATGCGGCGAATGAACCCTGCATTGACCAGACCGATGAGGGCGATGAACATGCCGATGCCCACCACGATGGCGGTCTTCAAGCTCTGCGGCACGGCATTGAACACTGCGGTGCGGAACCCGGTCAACACCAGGATCAGCATGGTGACGCCGGAGAGCACCACCAAGCCCATCACGTCCGGCCAGGTCAGGCCGGGGTTGGTGGCCACAGTGATGGCGATGAAGGCATTCACACCCAAGCCGGTCGCCAGGGCGAACGGGTACTTGGCCCACGCGCCCATCACGATCGTCAGGATGCCGGCCACCAGGGCGGTGACCGCCGCGACGCGCTCGGCACCGAGCATGGCACCGGTTGAATCGGCGCCGCCCAGGACCAGCGGATTAAGCACCACG
Source organism: Arthrobacter sp. Dra40 (assembly GCF_059091905.1). Lineage (NCBI taxonomy): Bacteria > Bacillati > Actinomycetota > Actinomycetes > Micrococcales > Micrococcaceae > Arthrobacter > Arthrobacter sp. Dra40. Next base: position 2,140 of record NZ_JBNHHB010000196.1, on the reverse strand, counting down.
ATGTAGCTCATCGCGAAAAACGTGGCCAGGCCACCACGGATTTCGCGTGAATAGTTGGAGCCGCGCTTGGTGATCTCGAAGTAGCGGTCGAGCACCGAGGTTTTGGCGGCTACTGCTCCCTTTTGGGGCATGGGGGATGTCCTCCACAGGTCAGTGGTATGGTCGGGAATTTCCCCAAAATTCTATCGCCTGCCGGGTGCGGTGGCGTACGACGGCGGTGTACCCTGCCTTCCGCAGGTCAGGCGACGGCCGGCCTGCTGGTCGACGCAATGGCGTTGCCGGCCACTTTCGCCTGCCGGATGATTTCCCGGGTGGTGGGGGCCAGCAAGTCGGCAACGCCGACCAGGTAGAGACGGATCGCCGTCAGGGCGGCGCCAAGGTTTTCGCCGGCCGCGATGCCCAGGCTGCGGAGCAACCGCCGCATCTGGTTCTGGGCACAGCCCGTGAGGACAACGGAGTCCGCTACCAGGACGCCGTTTTCAGTGCGGATGACCCACTTCTCGTTTTCGTCCCGGCTGATCGAGGGGATGTGCGCAGCGCCGGCGTCGGGCGGAGTGCCGGGAAGGTTCCCTTGGGCCCCACGCCCCGTGGGGGCGGACGTCCGACTCACGCCGCAAGCATGAGTGCTGTGACGGATGTCCAATGCGTGGCTGGCAGCATAAGCCTGCAGCAGCCGCAGCAGGTCATTGCGTTCGCTGCGCAGCGTCGAGTCGGCCAGCCGCGGGCGCCGCCCTTGGTCTGCCGGCTGGGAGAGCAGCCCTTCCACCACGATCGAGGACACGCCCTGGCGGCTCAGTTCACTGGCGACGGCCAGTCCGGGCAACCCGGAGCCGATGACCACTGCGGTGGTGTATTCGGTGTGCACTTCTGGTGTGGGAACGCCACTCACTGCACGGACTCCTTGAACCGGTAGGGAGAACCTCGGACGGCGAACGGACCGCCCGCAAACGCGTTGTGAAACTGTTCTTAAACACTAATTTCCTCGAAGCCTACATAACTTTCCGGCCACTGAGAAGACTTTTGTTGCAGAGTAAGCTGAAGGTAACTGGCGATGAGGCCAGCGTCACGTTGAGGGAGGCGGAACGAATGACAGAAGCCAGGGCCGGAGACGCCGGACAGGGGGCTGTACCCCGCGGCATCGTCGTTGGAGTCGACGGCTCCGACCAGAGTATCTGTGCGTTGGTTTGGGCTGCGGAGGAAGCGCGGCGCCGTAAGACCCCGCTCCACGTCGTGACCGCCTATACCGTCCCGGTTTTCGCTGCGTCCAGCATGGATGCAGGCTATGCCACCTTGGATGATTCCGTCATCCGCGAAGGTGCCGAGGCGGTGCTGGAGCAGGCAGTGTCGAAGATCGCCGGCTACGACCTGGACATCGACTCCAGGGTGGAAACGGGCGATGCCGCAGGCGTGTTGCTGGAGCTCTCCGAACAGGCCGAGCTGGTTGTGGTCGGTACACGCGGCCGTGGCGGATTCATGGGCCGCTTGCTCGGCTCCGTAAGCAGTGCGGTCCCTGCGCACGCTGCCTGCCCGACGGTGACGATTCCGCTGGCCTGCGCCCCGCGGCTGGGTGAACTGGATATAGAGGTGCCGCGGTCCAAGGACCAGGCGGTGCGCCCGGAAGACGTCGAAAAAGTGGTGGTAGTCGGCGTCGACGGTTCCGAGCAGGCACGCAACGCCACCTTGGTGGCCGCCGAGCAGGCCGAGCGGCTCGGCTTCCCTCTCAAGGTCGTCTGCGCGATGCCGCCGTTTACGGGCTCGCTGGCCTGGGTGCCCGCACCGTTGGACCGCGAGGCGCTTTACGCGGACATCCGTGAGCAGCTCGATGCGGGTGTGGCGTGGGTCAGGAGCCACTTCCCCGGGCTGCGCGTCGTTGGCGAAGTCCAGGACGGCTCTCCAGTGGAACTTCTCATCGAAGCCTCCCGCACCGCAGAACTGCTGGTGGTTGGCACCCGGGGCCGGGGCGGTTTCGCCGGCATGCTGCTCGGTTCCACTAGCCAAGGCGTGCTGCACCATGCCAAGGGTCCGGTCATGGTGGTGCCGGACAAGCACGATCCCCGCTTGGATGACCGTCGGAACTTCGGCCCCTTGCCGGACGCACAAGAACAGTAGGCCAACAGATAATGCGGGCCCGGAACCGACA
>NZ_JBNHHB010000195.1:0-9551 GCF_059091905.1 Arthrobacter sp. Dra40 | reverse complement strand
GGGAACTTTGAATGCAGGTGAGCCACCCCCGGAGGGGTGGCTCACCTGCTACAGGTCTGCTAGCGATCCCGGCGTCGTGCCCGCGCTTCGGAGACTCCGGCCCGCTCGATCTCATGGGCCGCTGTCTTGTAGACGACAGCCTCGGTCAGGACCGGGGAGAGGACCTGACCGTCCGCCTTGATGCCGTCTGCGTTTCCGTCTTCCCGGACCAGCGAAGCAACAAACGAACCGCGCTAGCACTTGCTGGCCAGATTGTTGCTCTACCTATCCCGCCCGAATGAGTTTCCTCTCGTGCAACGGACCAAAAGACGGCGAGTTGCAGTGGCAGTAATGGCGACGCCTGTAGAGTCTTGAGGTGATTAATATGAACACATCGCCGGTTGAACGATGAGTCCTGAGGGCATTGCCTTACTGGTTGCCTCAATCGTCGGATCAACTGGTCTAGCGAGCGCGTTAAGCTCTGGGTTTAAATTCACTCGGGCATCCCATCTACGCAGCGCCATCTCTTGGGGGAGTTTTGACGGGCTTGACGGGAATCCTCATGCAGCATGGCAGGCAGTTGCGACGCAGTACTTCTGCCGACCCGGGCCAAGGCCCAGACTTTAGTTTGATAAATCATTCATTCCCAGCCGCACTTTAAATGAAAAAGAACCACAGCCGAAGCGCCGGTCGTGGCGCCACCTCTGGCGCGCATAAGCACTGCAGTTGCTTATGTTAACTGCTTGGGCGTCTTTGATGGTGATGTTCGCGGATCGTGTGTTGGTGTTTTCGGGGTCAAAATGAAACGCTCGATGATGTAGCCGGGATCGAGGGCATGCGCCCGGGCGAATCGTGGGCCGATTTGGACCAAGTAGAGGGTTGCAAATTCGAGGCAAAGAACCATCCGTCTAATGACCCATTGCCTACCATCCCACGCGGGAGATGTCGGTGCGGTGGGGTCGGAGGCCGTACTCACCCGCGGGTCCATCAAAAGATTTGTTCAGCGCACCCACGACGGTGAGCCTGCGCTCTGGGTGAAGGGAGATATATGCGGGAGGCATGGAGATTGCTTAGAGCAAACCATCCACAGTTGATTGAGGACGTTGCGGACGGCAAAAGATTCGTATGGCTGGGGTCTGGGATTTCCCGCGATCAGGTACCTGACCTCGTCGAACTGATTGCGCGGGTGCTGCGTTTCCTGCGAGACCGAGCGGCATCTGGGGAACCCGACGCTGATAGTCATGGAGACGCGTTGCTGGAAATTCTTGACGATTATCTGCCGGGAGAACGTCTGCGATATGAAGCCGACCCAGTGGGTTGGGAGCCCGCTTCCGTGGAGACGCTCCGCGAGCAGTACAGCCGGGTGCTAAGTGTAGGGGTCGCCGGGAAGCCGAACGACTATCTGCTCATCGACGGGGCAGGTCTCCCTCAGCTTTATGGAGACCCGGATCTCGAGCCTGGACCGACACACACGATTCTCGCCATGCTTATTTCCGAAGGCGTCCTCACCACCCTGGCATCTGGAAATTGGGACGGTCTGGTAGAGAAGGCCCTCCTGGACATCTCGGCGACGAGCGCTCTGCTCGACGTCTACGTTGATATTAATGATCCGAGAGATGCTCACGGTCACGCCGAGATCGCAAAGTTTCACGGATGCGCTGTTCTAACGCTGAACGATTCCGCGCGGTATCGCGACAAAATTATCGCTACTACCGCTCAGATCAGCAGGTTGCATGGTGACGAAGCGTATGCGCACATGAGGGACCACCTGCGCGATCTGACCATGCGAACGCGTTCGCTCGTGCTTGGACTTTCAGTACAGGACAGTGATCTGCTCGCCATATTTCAGGCCGCAGCAAGTCGCAGCCCTTGGCACTGGGAGTCCGCTCATCCGGCGTACTTATTCGCTGAACCTGCCGTGCTTCCCAGCCAGAGAGACGTACTTGAGGTTGCATACGGGGAGGATTACGGACGCGATCGCCCGAGCATTGTCCAGCGGTCGGCACTTGGCGCGTTTGCCGGACCTGTCACGGCGGCCCTCCTCATCGAAGTGCTCGCGTCAAAGTTCGCGGCAGCCCTCCAGCGGCACCAAGACTTGCCAGTGGACCTGCTGCCATGTCTGGAAAGGGGAATTCGCCGTCTCGTGTTGCGGGTTGTTATAGCCTTTGGGCAGGACGAGGTGTCGCTGGCAGCTTTCCTCCTCGGCGGATATTCTGACTTTCTAAGGACCTATTTCGGCCCCGCCACTGTTGGCGCCGCGCGATACCTTCCTCTGGCTCGGGGTACTAGGAGCCAGCTCGAAACTGACTTCGCGGCCGTAGCAATGGGCATCGACCTTCTAGCAGTGGCAGTTGGAATGATCGGGTTCGGTGAGGAGGCGGGTCGCTGGCGCGTCTCCCTGTGCAGCCAGGAGAAGGGCAGCCGAATACGGGTTTCACACAGGCGGACCTCCACCGGATCAACTCTGGTCGTCGTACGCGGGGCTAGCGAGGCGATCGCTGCTATGGCGAGTGATGACTGGATTAGCGGTCGCGACGACATGGTTCTGCTGCAGATGAACGTTGGCTCTGTGGCCGCGGCGCGTTCACCCGGGGGACGAATCGGACGTGGACGCAGGGTGTGCACTCGTCGGGAATTGGCGTGGAGCGATCTCTCTGATTCGGTTGCAGATATGGAGGATCTTATGGATCGATTCGAGACTGGAGCCGGGCTTTGACGAGCACTATATTCCCGGAAGGGCTCCGATCAGAAGTAGTTCGCCTTCTTGTGGACAACGGATACGTGGAAATGTCCCCTCAGATCACTATCGGCGAGGTTCAGCTAAAGATTCCGAACCTGTGGGAGAGCCCGCCAGAAAATATGGATCTTTCGCTGATCATCGACCGTCCCGATTCGCGCGAATCCGCATTGAGGCTCTATTGGCTTGTACAACGTCTAGCGAGGGCGCTTGATTCGGCGAGCTCACGCCGCACCGTGACGGTGATCTTGATCGGCGAGCCGTCGCCTAATACAGGTCTGAATGAACTACTCGAACTCGCGAGAGTGCTAGTAGTGGATGGCTCGCTGGCAACCGAACGGATGATCGGCCCGCTTCTGAGGCTTCGGTTGCCTGCTACCGCTACTTCTCAGCTTGACGGCATCGCGGAGGTGGCCGAAGCGATCGGCAAGAAACAGTCCGCACACGATCTCTTGAGGCTCGTCTATGCGGCAAGCGCTGGTGCAAGTGTGGTGAGTGACCGTTACCGAACCTGGCTCGATGAGTCATTTATGATCAAGGGAAGATCCGATGTCTGAACTACGACTAACAGAGCTCGTCGTCGAGAACTTTCGCAGTATCTCTGGGCGGTGCGTGATTCCGCTGGACGGTTCGATCACACTCGTTCACGGTGCCAACGGTGCGGGAAAGACTAGCCTCCTGAGCGCCATTGAACTCGCCGCTACGGGCCGGGTTGGTTTTTTAGAAGACCAGGGCGGAAACACGCGTTCGCTTCTCCGAAATCATGATTTCCCATTAGGAAGCGTTCGTTTATCCCTCGCCGGCCGCCGCAATGCCGCTCGGGTGGGGTCGTTTGAACTGAACGGCGACCACGTTACCGGAAGCGCTGCGCTGACGCCGGCAGAGCAGACCTATTTCTTAGAACGTAGCTTTCTTCCTCAAACCGCGCTGGGGCGGTTGCTTGAGTCGTACACCGAGACCGGTAAACAGGTAGACACGGCCTTGGTCCGGTTCGTGAAGTCCCTCGTAGGCCTCGATGATCTCGACGCCCTCATCGACGGACTTCATGCTTCGGGTGACCGGAGGCGGAGCAAGAAAGTGGTACATGCCTGGAGCCGCGGGGCGGATGAACTCGAAGCCTCTCGGCGGCGGCATACTGAGGCAACTGTGCGGCTAAATACTGCCGTGGAAAAATTCAACGTCGGCGTCACCCTGCTTCGCGACCTGGTCGGCGATCCAGACTCGATCGACGTGAGTGATCTTTTGCGCGAGTCAACCGAGCGTGGTCGAGGATCCGAGACTAGTCGTGCTGAGCTTGCCCGGCTAGAGGAACTGCAGGCCCTGGTCGACGCTATTACCAGCATGAGACAGCAAACGACTGCTCTCCTTTCGGGCAGCGGCGATCGGCTCGAAATCATTCGAGCTGAGGAGGCCCAGACCGCGTTTGAGAAGTGGAAATCGGGAACCGGGGACGCAGCGCTTGCCGAATTGAACCGGATTCGTAAAACGTCACTAGGCCTACCCGCGGCCACAATCGGGCAATTGGCGGATGCATACAAGGAGGCGGTGGCGCGGGCTGCATTCGCTGACCAGCAACACACCGATGCAGCTGCCAAGGACCGCGAACGTGCCGAAAGAATAGACGAGTTGGACCGGCAGATTCGAGATCTTGATCAAGATATTGCGACCGTTGAGGCAAGGGCTCAGGCAATCGACGTTTCACAAGATGTGCGGCTTCTGATTGAGATTCTCGAACTGTCGATTCCGATTGCAGGCTCGGAGCATTGCCCAGTTTGCGATGAACAGTTCACTGGAGTTGGATTGCTCGCAGAGCATCTCGCTGCAAAACTCAACCGATTGAGCGCGAACTCAAGTCAACTCATAGTTGCTGAGCGAGAGCTGACAAAGCTGCGGGAGGAACGGCTCGCGAAGGTGCGACAGGTCGTTCTTGAAAAAAGCCTCCCACAGCTGGCTACGAGTGAGCCTATGGACGAGACGTTCCGGAGCCTCAATGGACTAAGCGACTCCATCGCCGAGGGCAGTCGATTGCGGCACAACCTTCAGATGAGCCAGACAAGTATCGCTGAGATGACCGCTCACGCTGCCGAGCGCGCTATCGTGACAGACCGAGTCGCCGAGGTGGCTCAAGCACTGGGTTTCTCAGTCCGCGATCTCCCTGTTCAAGAACCGGAAGTAAAGCTCGGACGCGAAATCGCAGCGCGCATGCAACTGATTCGTTCCGCCGAAATTCAGCGGCATCGCGAACGCGATGCACGCGAAAGCATAGAGGATATGCAACGCGAGGTATTGAGGTGGGAGCGTGAGCTGGAAGAAATCGAGCAGGGGATATCATCATTACAGAGTCAGCTGACGACGGCCGAATTGCGTATGGCTAGTTCTCGCGAGGTCCTGCAAATCGCTGAACGAACTCGGTCCAAACTAATCAACGAGGTCTTCGACCAATCCTTGAATTCGTTGTGGGCCCAACTCTTCAGCCGCTTCGCTCCATCAGAACGATTCACTCCCCGGTTTGTAAAACAGACGGAGTCGAGTCGGTCAGTCGATGTTCGGCTTGAGACAGAACTCCCTGGGGGACGAATTTCGGGGAGCCCCGGGGCCATGCTCAGCTACGGCAATACCAACTCCGCTGCCCTAGCGCTGTTCATGGCCTTGCACCTATCCGCGCCAAGTGAGCTTCAATGGTTAATCTTCGATGACCCAGTGCAGTCAATGGATGATATTCATGTTGCGAACTTCGCAGCAATCATTCGGCAGCTCGCTTTCGTGCATAAGCGCCAGGTAGTGATCGCGGTTCATCAGCCGGAACTGTTCGACTACCTTTCTCTGGCACTCGCACCGAGCGACGCGACCCAATCGCTGGTGCGCGTCAGGCTTGATCGTGGAACCGGGACAACAGTGGCACAGGTTGACCGTGTGGAGTACGCAGAAGAGCCACTATTGCATCGAGCGACCTAGGCGCAAGAAGTATGTGCTAGGCCGGCTTTCAGCAATGAGTGTTTTTGATGTTGAGTTGGCTCCTCATCATTGGCCTATCGACCAGAAGTGTCAATCAGGGCAAAACTAATCCAGCTTTGCTCTTCGGAGATGCACGTCCTATGAGATCCGGCGGGCATAGTCTTCTTTGACGACTTCGAGGTGGAGCCAGGAGTCGGTGCGGCTGACGGTGGGGAGGCTGCGGATTTCTTCGAGCTGGGCCAGGAGGTCGCGGGGGGACTGGGCGGCGAGGGTGGCGATGGCGTCGAAGCGGCCTACCGTTTGGGCGACGAACTCCACGTGGGACGAGTGGCGCAATAGTTCGAGGACGGCCTCGTTGCTGCCGGCGATGTTCAGCCCCACCCCCATGGACAGCTGCCGGCCGCCTGCGCCGCGTGACTCCACCGCGCTGATCCGGATGACACGGGCGTCCAGCAGCCGCTGCACGCGTGAGCGCACGGCTGTCGGCGTGAGCCCCACCGCTGCAGCGAGGTCACGGTAACTGGTGCGGCCGTCCTGCTGCAGGATCTCGATGAGTTGGGTGTCAACGCCATCGATGGTGACCTCGCCGGCGTACTGGGAGATGAAGAAGCCTTTGGCCACGCGGGTGTAGACCAGCGTGTCGATGTAGGCGACATTGGGGTGCTCGCGGAGCTGGGTGAGCACGGCGTGCAGTTCGTCGTGCGTGGCGACGCGGAGCTCGGCGATCAGGTCATGGGTGCCGCCCACCGCGGAGACCAGCACGGCCTCCGGCCACTCCGCCAGCCGCTGGGCAATATGCCGCACCGGCCCGGAGGCCACCACCGAGACGTGCGCGATCACGTGCTGGCCCAGGAACGCCGGATCCACCGCGGCCACCACCCTGACCGTGTGGCTGTCCAGCAGCTCCCGCAGCCGGGCGGAGACCGTGGCGCGCGGCAGGCCGAGCTCGCGCGCCAGGTCCTGGTAGCTGGCCCGGCCCTCCTGCTGGAGGGCGCGGACGAGTTTTGTGTCGATCATTTCGGTGTGGTCCGCCAAAGTTTCCTTAACCTCCCAAGTGAGCACCGCCGTCGTCAATTATCCAGTGATTCAGACCACAAGCAAGCGCTTCCGGAAAATCATGCGCGAAAACCAGTGCAGAACTGAATTTAGCGGTCCGTAACGCAAGATTTCTGCTCTTGTTGGATTGTGATTCAGGCCCTACAGTCGCAGAGATCACAACGGCACTCATGCCCACACCTTAAGGTGGAAGACCATGTCTCATACATCAGCAGCCCGGCCGCAGTTCAGCCACGCCCGGGCCCGCCGCGCCGGATTCGCGGCCTTCGTCGGCACCGCCATTGAGTGGTACGACTTCTACATCTACGCCACGGCCGCGGCCCTGGTGTTCGGCCCGCTCTTCTTCCCGGAAGCGGACCGGATGACCGGCATCGCCGCAGCCTTCGCCACCTACGCGGTCGGGTTCTTCATGCGCCCGCTGGGCGGCATCATCTTCGGCCACATCGGCGACAAGTTCGGCCGTCGCCCCTCGCTGGTGATCACGCTGGTGATCATGGGCCTGTCCACCGTGTTTGTGGGCCTGCTGCCCACCCACGAGAACATCGGTTCCTGGGCCGCCGTCCTGCTGGTGCTGCTGCGCGCGCTGCAGGGCCTGGCCGTGGGCGGCGAGTGGGGCGGCGCCGTGCTGATGGCGGTGGAGCACGCACCGGAGAAGCACAAGACCTTCTACGGCGGCTTCGCACAGCTGGGCAACCCGGCCGGCGCGCTGGGCGCCACCCTGATCTTCGCCTACCTGTCCGGGATCAGCGACACGTTCCTGGTGGACGGCGGCTGGCGCATCCCGTTCCTGCTCTCCGTGGTGCTGATCGGCGTGGGCTTCTGGGTCCGCTACCGGGTGGAGGAATCCCCGGTCTTCGAGGAGAAGGTCGAAGGCAAGGTCCAGTCCCTGCCGCTGAAGCACGCGCTGGTCACCAACTGGAAGCCGATCCTCATCGGCATCGGCCTGCTGCCCATCTCCACCGGCGGCTACTACCTGGCCACCACCTTCGCCACCGCGTACGGCACCGACCCGTCGGTGGGCCTGAACGAAACCATGGTCCTCAACGCGCTGTCCGTGGCCGCCCTGGTCGAGCTCATCTGCACCCTGGGCGTCGCCTGGCTGGGCGACCGGTGGGGCCGCAAGCGGGTCATGTTCGTCGGCCTGGTGGGCTCGATCGTGCTCATCGTCCCGCAGTTCCTGCTGATGTCCACCGGGCCCGAATGGCTGATCTTCCTGGCGTTCGCCGCGATGCGCCTGGTCATGACCGCCACCTACGCGCCGACCGCGACCATCCTGTCCCAGCTGTTCCGGGCACAGGCCCGCTACACCAGCATCTCGCTGGCCTACGGCATGGCCAACGCCATCTGGGCCGCCCTCTCCCCGCTGACCGCGACCTTCCTGTTCAGCAGCACCGGCAGCATCTGGCCCGTCCTGATCATGTTCGGCGCCATGGGCGTGCTGAGCATCATCTGCCTGGCGATCGCTCCCCAGCACCGCGACGAGGACGAACACGACCACGCCGACTTGGCTGACGACGCCGAACGCACCAACAACAGCAACACCAACCTGGAGGCCTTCCGGTGAGGAAACTCAAGACATTCGACGCTCCCGCGACCAGCTTCATCCCACAGCTGATCACGGCCGCCACCATCCACACCATGGATGAAGAGCGCCCGACGGCGGAGGCCATGCTCGTGCACGACGGCCGCCTGCTCGCCGTGGGCACCGAGGCACAGTGCCGCGCCGCCGCCGTCAACCTCGGCCTGCCGGACCCGAAGGAACACAACGCCGGCGGGGCCACGATTGTGCCGGGCTTCATCGATGCGCACGCGCACCCGCTGATGTACGGGCAGCTGAAGACCTGGGTGGACTGCGGCCCGGAACGCGCCGGCAGCATCCCCGAGATCGTCGCGCTGCTGAAGGAGCGGGCGGCCGAGACCCCCAACGGCCTGCCCGTGCGAGGCTTCGGCTACGAGCACACCAACCTGGTGGAGGGCCGTCACCCCACCCGGCAGGAGCTCGACGAGGTCGCCACCGACCGCGAGGTCTACCTGATGAACGCCTCCGGCCACGGCGGCGTGGTGAACTCCTACACGTTCGAACTGCACGGCGTCACCAAGGACACCCCCAACCCGGCCGGCGGTGAATTCTTCCGCGACGCCTCGGGTGAGCTGACCGGCGAGCTCTCCGACGCCGCGTGCAACATCCTCACCGGGCTGGAGGGTGTGAAGATCGGCCACCACGGCCCGAACTTCCACCTGGCCGACGCGCCCGAGGAGCACCTGCGTCAGCTGCAGATCGCCCAGGAGAACTTCCTGGCCGGCGGCGTCACCACCATCGGCGACGCCCAAGTGTCCCGCCGCGAGTTCGACATGTACCTGCGCATGGCCGAGGAAAACCAGCTCAAGGTCCGGGTCAGCATGTACCTGCTCTCACATCTGCTGGACGAGGCCGCCGAAATGGGCCTGCACGGCCAGTTCGGCAACGCGCGGCTCAGCTTCGCCGGCTTCAAGTTCTACGCCGACGGCACCCTGGGCGGCTGGACCGCGTACTTCCCGGACGGCTACGTGGGCGACCCCTGCCGGACCGGACAGCTCTACCACGACCCGGCCGACTACGCAGCGCTGATCTCCAAGGCACACCGGTTGGGTCTGCAGACCGCCACCCACGCGCAGTCCCCGACGGCCCTGGAGATGGTCATTTCCGCCATCGAGGCCGCGCAGGCGGAACGTCCCGATACCGATGCCCGGCACCGGATCGAACACTGCGGGCTGCCCACGCTGGAGCAGATCGATCGGATGGCCGCCGCCGGCATCCACCCGGTGAACCAGCCGCAGCACTACT
>NZ_JBNHHB010000194.1:0-9626 GCF_059091905.1 Arthrobacter sp. Dra40 | reverse complement strand
GGCATCGCCCTGATCCTGGGCGTGCTGACCCGCCTGGTTGCAGCCCTGTTGGCGCTGGACATGATCGGCGCCCTGGTGCTCGTCCACGCCTCTGCAGGAGTCTTTGTGGACGGCGGCGGCTACGAACTGGTGCTGCTGCTCGGCGCGGCTGCCCTGGCACTGGCGCTGGTCGGCCCAGGCCGGCTCTCGCTGGACCGTGCGCTGTTCGGCAAGACCAAGCTGGCGGCCATGGCCTAAAGACCGGCCGGTTCGATCCGGACAGCACAGCGGGCAGGAGCAACCGAGAGGATGCACCTGCCCGCTGTGCTGTCCACACCGACCTGCGGGCGGCCGGGCCCTGGCTGGACCTCAGGCGGCCAGCAGCGCGGACGCCGTTGGGCCTACTTCCGCTCATCATCCCGAACTTTAGCTCGATGAGTTGGACCGACCCTTGTAGGGTGTCCGCATGGCACCTCTACAACCGATCGGATTCTGGCTGAAGCTTGTGGACCGGCTGATCGACGAGCAATTCGTCGAGACCATGGAAGAGCACGGCATCACCCGCCGGCAGTGGCAGATGATGAACCTGCTCGCTGACAAGCCCTCCACCGCGGCAGAACTCACGGCCGCCTTGGGGCCGTTCATCCCCGAAGATGAGGACGAAGCCCCCCAGGAACCAGTGGATGAACTGGTGGAAAGCGGCTGGGTGAGGCTCACCGACGAGCGCTACGCGTTGACCGACACGGGCCGGGCAAGCCTCGCATCACTCGGCGACGTGGTTGATAGGACCCGGGCCCTGGTAACCGAAGGCATCAGCGAGGATGAGTACGCGGCCGCCCTCGACGTCCTCGAGCGCATCGCCCGGAACCTCGGCTGGGAAGGCTGAGAGCCATGGTGACACCGGCGCAGCCGCATTCACTGCCGCCAATTGGTGCTCCGGCGACGCGCGCCCTGGTCTCGGCCGGCATCACCGACTTGGCTGAGGTTTCCCGCTACAGCCCGTCCAAGCTGCTCGCACTGCACGGTGTCGGACCCAAGGCGGTCCGGATTCTTGGGGAAGCGCTGGCCGCGGCCGGGCTGTCATGGGGCGCAGACGGCTAGCTGCAGGACTACGGCGACGCGTGGGCGGTTGGGGAGGCAGGACAGATGTGCAGGTTATTCGGACTCCATGCAGGCGGCCACCGCGTCCATGCCACGTTCTGGCTGCTCGCCGCGCCGGATAGCCTGTCCGAGCAAGGCCGCGGCCAACCCGACGGGGCCGGAGTGGGCATTTTCTCGTCCCTCGGCGCTCCGATCGTTAGCCGGCAGGCGGAATCTGCCTGGCACGGGCGGAAATTTGAACTCGCCGCCCGCGACTTCCGCTCTTCGACGTTCCTGGCGCACGTTCGATTCTCTTCCGGCAGCAAGGCCTCAATCTCCAACACTCATCCGTTCGAACAGGACGGCCGGTTGTTCGCCCACAACGGCGTGTGCCGCGGGTTGGAGCTGCTCGACGAGCGCCTCGCCCGCCTCGGCGCCGCATCCCTTGTGCGCGGGCAGACAGACAGCGAACGGATTTTCGCCCTCATCACCGCCGAAACACGCCGTAACGAGGGCGACCTCGACCAGGGCATTGCTGCCGCATTGGGGTGGATCATCGACACACTGCCGCTATATAGCTTGAACATGATCATCACGACGGCGGACCGACTGTGGGCGCTGCGCTATCCCGAAACCAATGAACTCTACGTGCTGGAGCGCAGAGCCGAAGAGCCCGCCGGCCATGATCAACTCGACGCCCGAAGCAGTCGGATCAGGGCGCGCTTCCCCGTTTGGCCCGGTACCCGGCCGTGGTCATAGCCAGTGAAGTCATGGACGGTGAACCGGGCTGGCGGCTGATGGAGCCCGGGGAGCTGCTCTGCATCGGTCCGGACCTGAGCTTGGAATCGAGCAAACCGTTTGGGTCCAGCCCCGCGTTCCCGCTTGCCCTCTCCGACTTGGGCCTGCACGCCCAGAGCCAACGCCCCGGCTAAGGCGGGGATGCGCCGGGCTCCACCGGCCCGGGCACCGCCGTCGTTGTCTCAGCGGAAGTTAGGCTCGCCCACATACGGTTCCAGGATCATCCGCTGGCGATCACTCAGGCGCAGCAGCCGGCCGGTGTCCGAATGGAAGAAGGCAAGCGTCGTTTCCGCCAGCACACACTGCTCGCCGGTGACAGGATCAACGATCAGGTAAGCGATGGTCAGGCTGGCGCCCTTAATCGCGCTGATCCAAACCTCCACGTGCGCCGGGATGTTGCGGTAGTTCAGCGGACGGACGTATTTGACCCGATGTTCGGCCACCAGGGCCTGCGTGGACTCCGGCAGGTCGGAGAAAACCGGCAGGTCAACTTCCAGCCCCTGGCTGCCGGTACCCGCGGGAGGGCCGAACGCATGGATGCGCGCTTCCTCCAGGATGCGCAGGATCTCCACATTGTTGATGTGCCCGTAGGCATCCATATCGCCCCAACGCATCGGAACGTTGCAGGTCAGTCGCTGGGCGGAAGGTCTCTGAGTCATCGCCAGATTTACTTTACCGGCCGTTCACCCTGGAGAAACCGTTTGGCATTGCGGCTCGTGAACCCTATAGTGGGAGGGCGCCACAGGGTGTGATGCGCAACACAAGCCTCATGATGAATATATACAAAACAGCAGATACAGCGAGCAATACCGCGGGATTCGACGTTTGGGTGGATGTCGAACTGCATGTCGATACCCAGTTGGGGCTCATCCAGTTCTGCCTCGACGGCGAACGCGTCATGGGGTGGTCCGACGATATTGGCGCCATCGCCGCGGCGGCCGCGGATTCCGGCGGCACTGCCCAGTGGTGCGAAAAATACTCCAAGCTCCTGGTGCCTAGTTCACGCAAGGGCGCCGGCAACCGCTTCTTCACCGTCTCCCGGATGGACCAAGCGAACGACGACGAGGGGAACCGCCCGGCAGCCTGACCGGTGTGAAACGGCGGCGAGCGGACATGGTTACCATGAAGCCGTGCCTACTTCTTCACCTTCGCCCCGCCCGGAACGCGGCAAGCTCGCCTCAAAGCTGCTCGGGGGCGGCATCGAACCCGACCCGCGGTTCACGCTGGCCAACGAACGAACCTTCCTCGCCTGGATCCGCACCTCCCTGGCCCTCGTGGCCGGCGGCATCGCTGTGGAAGCCTTCACCGCCGACATCTTTGTCGCGGAGATCCGCACGACCATCGCGGTCATCCTGCTCGTCCTGGCAATGGCCATCGGCGGCGGCTCCTTCTTCCGCTGGCTCAACGTCGAGAGGTCCATGCGGCACAACACTCCCCTGCCGCTGCCGCTGATCGCCCCGATCCTGGCCATTGGCGGTGGCGTGGTGGCGGCGCTGCTGCTGGTCTTCGTGGTCCTGCGGCAGGCCTGATGCGCCGCGCCCGCCCCGTGCCGGATCCGGAGCCTGTTCCGGAACACCACGATGCCGGTTTGCAGCCAGAGCGCACGTCGCTGGCCTGGAGCCGCACGATCCTCGCCATGCTTGTAGCCACGGCCATGTTCCTGCGCTGGATGCCGGAATACGGCTGGTTCACCGGGTCACTGGTTGCCGTCTCGCTGGGAACGGCCTTCGGCATCTACATCACCCAGAGATTGCGCTACCACCGGGCGGTCTCCGGCATTGCCAGGGAGGGGATCCACGCCGATGCCGCCGCGGCCGCCTGGGTGGCCGGCAGCGTGGTGATGCTCGGCGCACTCGGCATCTTTGCGGTCCTGTTCCTAGCCGTGGACTGAAGGACGACGGCGGGCTGGCCAACCGCGCGCGGGACGCCCGGAGGACGACGGCGGTGGGCTGGCCAACCTCGCGCGCGGGACGCCCGGAGGACGACGGCGGGCTGCCCACCAGGCGCGGCAACGCATGGAGGACGACGGCGGGCTGCCCACCAGGCGCGGCAACGCATGGAGGACGACGGCGGAGTGTGCGCTGGTCAGGCCAGCGGCAACGCGTCGCGGTAGACCCAGCGGCCATCTTCACGCACGAAAGTGCTCTTCTCGTGCTGCGCGCCATTCTGGCCGCCCTCGCGGTACATAGCGCGGAACTCCACGGTGCCCGCACGGTCGGATTCTCCGCCGCGCACGGTTCTCTCGATATCCAATCCGGTCCAGCGCAGGGCCGGGTCAAGTTCCAGCTGTGCCGGTCGGGTCTCCGGATGCCAGGTGTGCAGTAGATAGTGAACGTCGCCGGTCACAAACGCCGTGTAGCGCGAGCGCATGAGGGCTTCCGCTGTCGGCGCCTCCGCCTCCCGACGGTGGAACGGAGCGCAGCATTCGCGGTAGGTCCGTCCGCTCTGGCATGGACACAGCGTCAGCGCCGGAGTTTTCATCAGTGGGCCAGCTGCCGGGCGGATGCGTAAATGGCGGGCAGGGTATCGTTTTGGCCCGCCTCGCGCCGGGTTACCCAGACCTCGAAGGCTACGCGGACCACGGCGGCACACGTTTCGAAGGCGAGCTTGATCTGCAGGTCGCTGATGCCGTCGCGGCCCAACCTGTCCATCAAGGCCTCCACCAGCCCGGTGGTCCGGGTGGCATTGTGCTTGAGCAGGGCTGCCCGCAGCAGGGGTTCTTTACGGATGAGCTGGTTGACCAGCAACATGCGGCGGGCTTCCGGGGCATCGTTGTCCGCATACCCCTGCATGACCTTTTGATAGACGCGCTCAAGCTCTTCGCGGGGGTTCCCGTCCGGGTCGATGGTCAGCAAGCCCGCTTCCAGCGCGGCGTCGAAATCCTGATGTGCCGGCAAGGCGGCTTCTTCCTTGCTGGTGAAGTACCGGAAAAACGTGCGCTGGGAAATTCCGGCGGCATTGGCAATGCCGTCCACCGTGGTGGCGTCCACGCCGTACTCCTGGAACAGATGCAGCGCCGCCTCGCTGATTTCCGTCCGGGTCTGGCGTCGTCGTCGTTCCCTTAATCCGGGTGCGGCGGCAGGGAGCTCAGCCGTTTCGGGGCCGCGCACGTCAGTTCTGGAAGCGCCGCTGGACGTCGATTTCTGTGGCATAGCAGCTTCCAATTTACCCCATATTTGAGTATTGCCTGCCAATGTGGCAGTATCTGCCATAATGGCATGAAAGGGCATCAATGAACATTAAAGTTGGCGACACCCTCGTCTACCCCCCGCACGGTGCTGTAACCGTGACCGATCTCCGGACGCGTCCGTTCAAAAACTGCCAAACCAAGTTTGTGCAGTTCCGCGCGCACCATGACGGACTGATGATCGAACTGCCGCTGGGCAATGCGGAAACGGTCGGCGTCCGCAAGGCCATCAGCAAGAAGGGCGTGAAAGAAGTTTTTGCGATCCTGAAAGCAAAGGTGCCGGAGGACCAAGAAAACTGGTCGCGCCGCTTCAAGGCCAATCAGGAGAAAATCAACAGCGGCGACATCTACAGGGTCAGCGAGGTGGTCCGCGATCTCTCCCTGCGGGCCATCGAACGCGGCTCGTCGGCCGGCGAAAAGCACCAGCTCGAACAGGCCATGCGGATCCTGTGCTCTGAGCTCGCGCTGGCCGAGAAGACCGACAACGAAACAGCACGGGCCATGATCGAAGCCGTCTTCGGCCCGGTCGACGCCTCCGTTTAGGTCACCCAACTGGCGCCGTCTGACGGGCCTTGAGGCTCCGAAGGGCGCCTGCTGGCGAGATGACGCTGTCTGCGGACCACACCGGCGCCCCCACTTCACCAGAGGTGGGGGCGCCGTCTGCGTTAAAGCCGTCTGTGTTAAAGGATTCCCAGCTGCTGGAGCTGGTTCGCCAGACCTTTCCCGTCGGAGGCATAGATCCACGGGATGCTGCGCGCCGGGCCGCTGGGCCGGTCCTGCGAGCGGCCGCCGGCCAGCACCGCCTCGCTGGCCGACAACTGACGGATGGCGATGGCGGCCACGTGGTCGGGATATCGCAGTGCGAAGCCGGCGTAAATTGCTTCGTCGTGCTGGCCGTCGTCGCCAATCAGCAGCCACTTCACGTCCGGGAACTCTTCGGCCAGCCGCCGCAACTGGTCGACCTTGTGCGCTTGTCCGCTGCGGAACCAGCGGTCCTTGGTCGGCCCCCAGTCCGTGAGCAGCAGGGCACCGTCCGGATACATGTTCCGGGAGAGGAACCGGGCCAGGGTCTGCGCCACGTTCCACGCGCCGGTGGAGAGATACAACACCGGGCTGCCGGGGTGCTCGCGCGTCACCCGCTCGAGCATCACCGCCATGCCCGGGGTAGCGTTGCGCGCATGCTCGTCGAGCACAAAGGTGTTCCAGGCGGCCAGGAACGGACGGGGCAGCGCCGTGACCATGACCGTGTCATCGACGTCGGACACCACACCGAAGCGCTCCCCCGGCGGCACCACATACACCGCCGCTTCCACCGGTTCGGAGTCCTCGCACCGGAGCGTGACCGTGTGCCAGCCCGGGGGAAAGTCCACTGAAACCTTCGCGTCCAGCACACCGCCCCGGTCGGCCACCACGTGATGCTCGACGCCGGAGGCGGAGATGGTTACGCGGGCGTTGGCCACCGGCGGGCTGATGAAGTTCCGCCAGCCGCGGATCCCGTCGGCCACAAGTTTGGACGGCATCCGCCCGTTGTCGAAGGCGCCGGGTTTTGCCATCACCACCCGGCCGAGCACCCGGATCCAGCCGTCGGTGCCGTAACCCGTAAACGGCATCACGGTAGCCACATCGCCGCGCTGCCTTGCCCGCCGTTCCCTGAACGCCTGCCAGCGGTCCTCGAGGCGCATGCCGATGTGGGCTGCCTTCTCCTGGAGGTCTTCGCCGCTGCCGGTTATGGATGCCATGGTCCAAGTCTGTCATGCACACCCTTTAAGGCCCGAACTTCCGCCACGGCCTTCTCACGTGGCGCGGACCGAACCCCGGCCCCGGCGGTGGAACGGGGCCGCACGCCCGGCTGCCCGGTTGCAGGCCTTGCCCGTGGCGGAGCGAACCTGAAGACTTGCTACATGACCTTTGCAGCGCGGCACATCAGCATCGCCATTAACCGCCCCGCCAAGCAGGTCTACGACTTTGCCGGAAACCCGGAGAATCTGCCGAAGTGGGCCGCCGGGCTTAGCTCCTCCATCGGCATGGTGGACGGCGCGTGGGTGGCGGAGACTTCGGTCGGCCCGGTGCGGGTCACGTTTGCCGAGCGCAACGAGTTCGGCGTGCTGGACCACTACGTAACCCTGCCCTCGGGCGAGTCCGTCTACAACCCGCTGCGCGTGCTTGGCAACGCAGACGGCGCGGAGATTGTGTTCACCCTGTTCCGCCGCGACGACATGGACGAGTCGGCGTTCGACGCCGATGCTGCCGCCGTGGACCAGGACCTGCACACGCTCAAGAGGCTGCTCGAGGACTGAATCCCAGGCCCGCGAAAGGGTCCACGCCGGCCCCGTGAAAACCGCGCGGATATGCGCGAGGAGGGGCCACCGCCGTCGTGAATTGTCGCCGCCGGAGCGGGGCAACGGACGTAAACTGGAAGTGCTGGTTCCGACGTCAGATGCGCCCCTACCAACAGCCGAGTTGCTACTCGACGAAGATTCGAAACTCATGTGTATGGGAGGAGAAATGACGACCGCATCACCGCACGCCCATCACGCACACGCCGCCCGCGGAAATGTGCGTAACGCCGCGATGACTTCGGGAATTGTTCTCTTTGTGATCGGCGTGCTGGGCTTCATCCCCGGCATCACCATGGCTTACGGAGATATGGCTTTCGCCAGCGGCTCCGGCGCCATGCTGGTCAATGCGTTCCAAGTGTCCATGTTGCTCAACATCGTCTACCTGGTGGCAGGCGTGGTGGGCTACATCATGAGCCGCACCACCGCTGGTGCCCGGGACTTCCTGATGGGAGCGGGCATCCTGTACCTGGCGATGTGGCTGTACGGCCTGATCGTCGGTCCCGGCGCATCAGCGGCCAACTTCCTGTCCACCAACACAGCCACGACGTGGCTGAACTTCGTCCTCGGCGCCGTGATGCTGGCCATGGCCATCGCCTACATGATGCGCCACCGGAACGAGGCCCACGAAGTTCAATAACCGCTGCCGTCCCGCCGCCTTTCGGCGGGACGGTTCGCGTCCGGACCCCAGTCGGTAAGACTGGGGTTCGCTGGCTTCCGGCCCCGTCGGATACTGGCCCCGTGACACTCATGATCGTGTGCGGCCTGTTGGCGGCCGCGGGGCTGGCTGCCGTGGTCTTCCGCGGCGGGGAGCAGTTCAGGTCTCCTCCGGGGCAGGACGACGGCGGCGCGGCCGCAGGTAATGACGGCGGCGCGGCCGTGGACGGCGGCGGTGCCCTCGCAGACGAGCACGTCTCCCTTGTGCACGACGGCGGTGCCCTCGCGGACGACCACGTCACCCTTGTGCACGACGGCGGTGCCCTCGCGGACGACCACGTCACCCTTGTGCACGACGCCGGCGTCGTAGGGAATGACCACGCCACCCTCGTATACGACGGCGGTGCCCTCCCCCATGACGGCGGCGCATCCGTGAACCTTGGCGGCACCTTCTTGGATGGCCAGGCTGCCGCCGTGAATGACGGCGGTGCACCGGGCAGCGGGCGAGCTTCCGTAGCGGACGACGCCGCCTCTCCCGCGAACGACGGCATTACGTCAGGGAACGGCGGCGGTGCACTCCTGCCGTACGTCGCGCGCCGGGTGCTGTGGTGGGCGACGGTGCTGCTGGTCGGTGGCGGCGTGGCCGGGCTGTGCATGGCCGGCGCCGGCGGCCGGTTGATCATGCGGCTGCTGGCGGTGACGTCCCCCGAAGACGACGGCAGGTTGACTGATAACGACCAAACGATCGGGGAAATCAGCCTCGAAGGAACCGCCGGATTCGTCTTTTTCGGCGTCGCCATCGGTTGCGGGACGGCACTCCTTTACGGTGTGGTGCGGCCATGGCTGCCGGCCGGCCGGACCGGTGGAGCGGCCTTCGGACTGCTGTTGTTGCTGGGACTAGGCACGGTGTTCGGGCCGCTGCAGCCGGACAGCCGGGACTTTCAGGTGGTGGGCCCGGGCTGGCTCTCGATCACGGCCTTCTCCGCGCTGGCCCTTGCCCACGGCATGCTCATCGCGGTGGCCACCTCCTGGCTGTCCCGTCGCCTCCCGCTGCTTCGGACGGCAAAGGACCTGCAGTGGTATCTTCCGCTGCTGCTCCTGCTGGTCCCGCTGGCCGGTGCCACTATCGTCGTCGCGGCCTGGATGGTTGCCGCCATCGGCGTTGGCTGGGCACTGGCAGCTCTCAGGTTGAAGTTCTTTGGAGTTCAGCCAGCGGGGCTTCGTGCGAAACCGGCACTGCAGGCGGGTCTGGGGCCGCAGGAGGGCTCGGGGCTGCAGGGAGACTTGCTGCGGCGGCGCGTCTTGGTGGGCGGACGCGTTGCCTTGGTGGCGCTGGGGGTGGCCTGGGTGCCCGGATTTACCATCTCCATGGCCCATATCTTGGCGGCCGGCGGATAACCGCTGGCGAAGCTTGCACGCGGATAGCCGCTCCGAGGCGGGAAGCCGCCAGTGGTTCCAGTGCCGGCAGCCCGTAAGCCGCCAGTAGTTCCAGCGCCAGCACGCAGGCAGCCGCCAGCGGTTGCAGTGCTGGCAGCCCGTAAGCCGTAGCCGTAGCCGTCAGCCCCTTACCCTTAGCCCCTAGCCCTAGC
>NZ_JBNHHB010000193.1:0-9676 GCF_059091905.1 Arthrobacter sp. Dra40 | reverse complement strand
CGCTGGACGCGCCGGACCATAATGGAGGCATGTGTGGCAGATACGTGATGGCGCGGGGAACCGGCGACCTGGTGGCTTCCTTCGACGTCGATGAGTCCTATGTTGACGAGATCCGGCCTTCCTACAACATCGCACCGACCGATGAGGTCCCCTTGATCATCGACCGCAAGCAGGCAGGCGCCGAGGGAGTATCCAGGAAACTCATCATGGCCCGGTGGGGACTCGTGCCGCCATGGGCCAAGGACCCTCGCTCCGGTGCTCGCCTGATCAACGCACGGATGGAGACCGTGACGGAGAAACCCTCCTTCCGCAAGGCGGCGGCCAGGAAGCGCGGACTGCTTGTTGCCGACGGGTACTTTGAATGGCAAAAGACCGAGGATGGCAAGATACCGACCTACCTGCATGGCGAACGCGAAGAATTGTTGGCCTTCGCCGCTCTCTTCGAGAACTGGCCGGACCCTTCCTTGCCCGAAGACCATCCGGAGAAGTGGCTGCGCACCTGCACCATCATCACCACCCAGGCTGCCGACTCACTGGGGCACATCCACGACAGGACGCCGTTGATCGTCCCGCCGGGGCTGTATTCGGACTGGCTGGATCCGGAAACCACATCCGAGGCGGATGTACAGCAACTGCTGGAGGCCATGCCCGAACCGCATCTTGTCCCGCGCCGGGTCAGTTCCAAGGTCAACAACGTGCGCAACAATGGACCCGACCTCATCGATGAGGCGGCGTGATGCCGGCCCGTCGGTCTTGGCCGGTGTAAGGCGCTGATCCACTGGCCCTTCGGTCCCGCCGCTTTTAGGTACCGCCGCTGCTGGGTTCCGCCGCGGGCGATGTGGGCAGTACTTCCGCCAAAGTCATTGCCTGCCGGCGCCTGCTGCTGGAAGCTGGTGGAGAGTATCCGGACCAGCGCTGGCGAGGCGTGACGTGATGGGGGAGGAACCGATGCCGGGAAAGTACATGGCCAGCTCGACGGCAACCATTGCCGCGCCGCCGGAGCGGGTGTGGTCGGTGATCACGGATCCGGAAGCCATCAGGGGGTTTATGTTCGGCACCGAGGTGCAGACGGACTGGAGCGTGGGCGGCCCCATCCGGTGGCGGGGTGAGTGGGAAGGCAAAGCGTACGAAGACAAAGGCCAGGTGCTGGAATTTGAACCCGCCCGGCGGCTCGTCCTCACGCACTTCAGCCCGCTGACCGGCCAAGCGGATGTGCCCGAAAACTACCACCGGCTCGTCTGGACATTGCAGGAAGTACCGGGTGGGACGGAGTTCACGCTGGCGCAGGACAACAACGACACTGCCGAAGCGGCGGAACACTCCAAGCTGATGTGGGACAAGTTGGTAAACGATGTGAAATACATGGCCGAGCACGGCTAGTCGCTGCCCGCACTGCGCTTGCCGGGCCCGCTGCCTGCACTGCTTGCGCTCGCCGGCACCCGGAACCCGCCTGCACCCCGTGCGCTCGCCGGCACCCGGAACCCGCCGGAACCGCTTGCGCTCGCAGGCACCCGGAACCCGCCGGAACCGCTTGCGCTCGCAGGCACCCGGATCCCGCCGGAACCGCTTGCGCTCGCCGGCACCCGGAACCCGCTGTGCTCGCCGCCCTCGCCGGCCTGAGGCTGCTGTAGCAGGCAGGAGCCCGTTGCCTCATCGTCGTTCCGGTTTTGTCAGTGCCCGTGCCTAAGCTTCATCTTGGATTCGAACACACGTTCGAATAGAATAAGAGGGTCAAGTCCTTCGGCAGGCGTGTTGGCAGGGACGCACGCCGGGGATTCTGACCCGTTGTCCAGATGAAAGGCGACTGGGACATGGGTGTTTTCAGTGAAGCAGTTGACGTTGTGTGTTCCCCTGCCGGACAGCCGCTTCGGCTTCGATGGCAGGGCAGAAGCTACCGGATCGTGGCGGAGCCTGTGCGCTGGTATGAACGCCGCAAATGGTGGGCGGAAGAGTTGCGTGCAGAACGGGGCAGGGGGCCCGGACTTGTTGACCACGAAATCTGGCGGGTGCAGGCGCGGTTGAACGGCCGGTCAGAGATCCGCACCCTGGATCTTTCCCACACGGTGGATACCGGACGCTGGCGCCTGATCCGTGTCCATGATGCCGTCCGGGAACTGAGCGCCTGACGGCAAAACTTGTCCCGCCAGCTTTATCCAGCCCCCGGTTTCCCGCTGCAGTACCCGGAGACCGATCCTGTGCCTTAACGGTGTTTGGAATGACCATGAGCTTTACCCATCTGCATGTATCCACGGCGTTCAGTGCCCACTACGGTGTCTCCTGGCCGGATGCGCTGGCCGGTGCGGCCGCTTCCTTCGGGGCGGACGCTTTGGCCTGCACGGACCGGGACGGGCTCTACGGAACGGTCAAGCACATCAAGGCCTGCCTGGCAGCGGGGATTGATCCAATCGTTGGTGTTGATCTCGCAGTCCAGGACGACGCCGGCCGGGACACTGGCCGCGTTGTGGTGCTGGCCCATGGCGGGAACCAGGGCAGTGGCTACCATGCGCTCTGCCGGCTGGTCTCGGAAGCCCATGCGGGCACAACGTCCGGGGGCCGTGGCAGGGGGCACCGGACACCTGGCGTGACATTGGAACAGCTCGCCCGGCATGCCGGCAGGTCTGACGGAGGGCCGGTCCTAACGGTGCTGCTGGGTCCTTTTTCCGACGTCGGACAAGCGCTGCGCCGCCGCAGTTATACCGAAGCCCGCCGGCTGGCAGGAAGCTGGCGGAGCGGACTGCCGTCCGGATCGCTGGCTCTGGAAATCGTTTCCCATTTGAGTGCCCCTGGCGAATACCTCAGTACCGCCCACGCGGTGAGGATGCTTAATCTGGCCGCGGAGTTGAATCTTCCTGCCGTGCTGACCAACGCCGTGCGTTACTGCGAAGAGGACGGAGCCGCCACTGCTGATGTGCTGGACGCGGCCAGGGCGCTGACAGCCTTGGCCAAACTTCCGGATTTGCAGCCCAGCGCCCAGGGCTGGCTGAAATCCCCCGGCCAAATGCAAGCGCTGGCCCGGGAAATTGTGCAGGCAGCGGGCGGTGGAAGCCGGGAGACAACCCGTCTGCTGTCCGCGACGGAAGCTGTGGCCAACCGGTGCCGGATGGATCCCTACCAAGACATGGGCTTTAAGCGTCCGGTGGTCCCCGAAGCGTCTGTCATCGGGATTGACGGGGAACCGATGGAAGAGCTGGTGCAACGCTGCGAAACCGGCATCGCCGAACGGTTTGGAGCAATTTCCGGGCGGACGGAGAAGGAACTGCGGGACCGGTTGGCCCATGAGCTTGGCATTATTGCCCGGCTGGGCTTCGCCTCATACTTCCTGACCGTGGCAGAAGTGTCGCGCATGATCACCGGGATGGGTGTGCGCGCAGCGGCCCGGGGATCGGGTGCCTCAAGCCTGGTGAATTATCTGCTCTATATCAGCCACGTGAACCCGCTGGACCACGGGCTGATTTTCGAGCGCTTCCTCTCCCAGGACCGTTCCACCTTGCCGGACATCGATATAGACGTGGAAAGTGCAGAGCGGCACAACGTCTACCAAAAGATCTTCGACCGTTTCGGCAGCCAGCGGGTAACCCTGATGAGCATGCAGAACGGTTACCGTGCCCGCGGGGCGGTCCGCGACGCCGGCTTGGCGCTGGGTCTGCCGGAAGAAGAAATTTCAGGCATCGCCAAACAGCTCTGGCGGTTCTCCGCGCGCCAATTCCGGGAGGCAATGGCAGAGAAGCCGGAACTGCGCGCGTTTTCCGCCCAGGTGGAGCAAAACCAGCAGTTGGACCTGCTGGTGGACCTGACGGAACGGCTGGACCGGCTTCCCCGGCATATCTCCATGCATCCCTGCGGGGTGATCCTTGGCGACACCTCGCTGTTGGACCGTACCCCCACCCAGCCCAGCGGGCTGGGGCTGCCGATGAGCCAGTTCGACAAACACGACATGGACCCGATGGGCATGCTCAAGCTGGACGTGCTGGGCGTGCGGATGCAGAGTTCCATCGCCTACGCGCTTAAGGAAATAGCCCGCATCCATCCGAACAAGGAAGCCGTGACAGCAGCAGGGCAGCACCCGGTGGGCGAGGATGGTGCCGGACCGGACTATATTGCCGCGGACGGAACCATCAACCTGGAACAGGTCCCACTGGACGACGAACCCACCTATGAGCTGATCCGCAGCACCCATACCCTGGGATGCTTCCAGATTGAATCTCCTGGCCAGCGTGAATTGGTGGGCAAGATGGCTCCGCGGGACTTCAACGACCTGATTATCGACATTTCGCTGTTCCGGCCAGGCCCGATGCAGTCGGACATGGTCCGCCCGTTCCTGGAACAACGCCATGGTTGGGCGCCGGAGCGCTTCCCGCACGCCGATTTGATTCCGGTGTTGAAGGAAACCCACGGAGTCACGATCTTTCACGAACAGGTCCTGCGGACCTTCGACGTATTCACCGGCTGCGGGTTGGCCAAGGCGGACGAATTCCGCCGGCTGCTGGGCAACGAGGAAGCTGAACCGACAGTCGAGGAATACTTCCGCAATGCTTCACTGGACCGGGGGTATCCGCCCGAGGTGGTTGACACGGTGTGGGGCACGCTGAAGTCCTTCGGCAGCTTTGGATTCTGCAAAGCCCACGGGGCAGCCTTTGCCGTACCCACCTACCAAACGGCTTGGCTGAAGGCCCACCACCCGGAGGCGTTTTTGGCCGGGCTGTGGCAGCACGACCCGGGTATGTACCCGCTGCGCCTGCTGGTGGCCGAAGCACGCCGGCTGGGCATCCCGATCCTGCCGCTGGACATCAACCGCAGCACTGACCGCTATCAGGTGGAACGCGTTCCTACCGGCACTGGAGAAAAACTGGGGATCCGGCTTAGCCTCACCGGCATCTACGGGCTCTCGACGAGCGAGCTCAAGCGCATTGTCGCCGGCCAGCCGTACGAATCGCTGGCCGACCTGCGGGCACGGGCCAAAGTCGGCAAACCCGCACTGAAGCGCCTGGCCCAACTTGGAGCATTTGATGAATTGAACCGGATCACCGGCCAACGCGGTGGCCGGACGGCCAGCCGCACGGATCTGGTCTACCATCTGGACCAGTCGGCCTCCCGCCCGGTTCCCCAGCGCTACCAGCCCACGGAGGGCCAGCTGTCCTTGCCGCTGGGAGACCTGGAGTTGCGTCATCTGGTCCCGGTTTTCCCCGAACCGACGACAGTGGACAAGGTACGCACCGAGCTGGACCTGCTCTCGGTCGACGCCAGCTCCCATTTGATGGAGAGCTACGTCCCGCTGCTGGAACAGCTCGGAGCCTCCCAGGCGAAGGACCTGTTGGGCATGCGCAACGGGAGCGAAGTGCTGGTGGCCGGAATCCGGGTTGCCACCCAGACGCCGCCCATGCGGGGCGGCCGGCGGGTGGTTTTCATCAGTGTGGACGACGGAACCGGCTGCGTGGACGCCACGTTCTTCCAGGAAGCCCAGGAACGTTCGGGCCCGCTGTTGTTCGGCACCGAGATGTTGCTCATCCGGGGCCTCACCCGGCGTACCGGCCCCCGGGGAATCGGGCTGCAGGCTCTCGAAGCGTGGGACCTTTCGGACACTGCGAGCCTGCCCTTGCCGGGAAACCCTGTCCCGTCCCGGCCCCCGGCACGTGGCGTGCCGGCTGCCGCACCCAAAGTTACCGCCGGTGCAGGAGGGCCGGGTACTGGCGAACTGGCCCGGCGGATGGCCGAGGAGGGGCTGGACAACCGTGTCCCGGCCGAGCCCTGGCTGGCCGGCAGCCACGCCTACCGGGTGGGGTGAGCGGGTACCGGCCGGTTACCGCCCCCGTTCGCTGGCGGTTATGCTCACCGCCGCCAGGGCCCGGTAGACGTCAGGATCCTGTGAGCCCAGGTTCGTCGTTCGTTCCTGCCCCGGTCATAGGCGCGGTGCCCAGCCACCGCCGCCGCGGTGTTGGTCGGGCAACTCGACAGCGGATACGATCGGAGAGGCTTGCAGCGCCCAAGTATGTCGCTGCAGTGACGGCCTACATCCACCAAAGGAGACCTCTGTGTCAGCGCCCCAAAACCTCACCACCCTCATCGTCGACGGCGAAGAGACCCAGGTGACCGAGGGCACGACGGGAGCCGACCTTTACGGCACCCGGCGGGAGGTCGTCGTCGTGCGCGTGAATGGCGAGCTGAAGGATCTGGACCAGCCGATCCCGGCCTCCGCCAAGGTGGAAGCCGTCACCATTGATTCCCCCGACGGACTGAACGTGCTGCGCCACTCCACCGCTCACGTGATGGCCCAGGCGGTGCAACAGCTGCGCAAGGACTCCAAGCTCGGGATCGGCCCCTACATCACCGACGGCTTCTACTTCGATTTCGACGTCGAGGAGCCCTTCACCCCGGAGGACTTAAAGCAGCTGGAGAAGATGATGCTGAAAATCGTCAACTCCAACCAGCGCTTTGTCCGCCGCGCCGTGTCCGAAACCGAGGCACTGGCCGAAATGGCAGGGGAGCCGTACAAGGAAGAGCTAATCGGGCTCAAAGGCCACTCGGACGAGGCCGGCGAGGGCGCCAGCATCGAAGTGGGTGCCGGCGAACTGACCATCTACGACAATGTGGACGCCAAGAGCGGCGAGGTGGTCTGGAAGGACCTCTGCCGCGGTCCGCACCTGCCCAACACCAAGCTGATTTCCAACGCCTATGCGCTCACCCGTTCGGCCGCCGCGTACTGGCGGGGCAACGAAAAGAACAAGCAGCTGCAGCGCATCTACGGCACCGCCTGGCCCACGAAGGACGACCTGAAGGCCTACCAGGAGCGGCTGGCCGAGGCCGAGCGCCGCGACCACCGCCGGCTGGGTGCCGAACTCGACCTGTTCTCCTTCCCGGATGAGCTGGGCTCCGGGCTGCCGGTCTTCCACCCCAAGGGCGGCACGGTCCGCAAGGCGATGGAGGATTACTCGCGGCAGCGGCACACCGAAGCCGGGTACGAGTTCGTCTACACCCCGCACATCACCAAGAGCAACCTGTACGAGGTGTCCGGCCACCTGGACTGGTACCGCGACGGGATGTTCCCCCCGATGCATGTGGACGAGACCCGGGACCCGGAAACGAACGAGGTCATCAAGCCCGGCCAGGACTATTACCTGAAGCCGATGAACTGCCCGATGCACAACCTGATCTTCCGCTCGCGCGGACGGTCCTACCGCGAGCTGCCGCTGCGCTTGTTCGAGTTCGGCTCGGTGTACCGCTACGAGAAGTCGGGCGTCATCCACGGACTGACCCGCGTGCGCGGCATGACCCAGGACGACGCCCACATCTACTGCACCCGCGAGCAGATGAAGGATGAGCTGACCACCACGCTGAACTTCGTGCTGGACCTGCTCAAGGACTACGGGCTGGACGACTTCTACCTGGAACTGTCCACCAAGGACCCGGAGAAGTACGTCGGCTCCGATGAGGTCTGGGACGAAGCCACCCGCACGCTGGCCGAGGTTGCCGAGGCGTCCGGCCTGGACCTGGTGCCCGATCCGGGCGGAGCAGCCTTTTACGGCCCGAAGATTTCCGTGCAGGCCCGCGACGCCATTGGCCGCAGCTGGCAGATGTCCACCATCCAGCTGGACTTCAACCTGCCCGAACGGTTCGAACTCGAATACCAGGCCGCCGACGGCAGCCGCCAGCGTCCGGTGATGATCCACCGCGCCCTGTTCGGCTCGGTGGAGCGCTTCATGGGCCTGCTGATCGAACACTATGCCGGGGCCTTCCCGGCCTGGCTCGCCCCGGTCCAGGTGGTCGGCATCCCTGTGGCGGAAGCTTTCAATGACTACATGCTGGACATCGTGGCGAAGCTGCGGGCCCAGGGCATCCGTGCCGAAGCCGATCTGGGCTCGGACCGCTTCCCGAAGAAAATCCGCACCGCCAGCAAGGACAAGGTTCCGTTCGTGCTGATCGCCGGCGGTGAGGATGCCGAAGCGGGAGCCGTTTCCTTCCGCTTCCGCGACGGCAGCCAGGACAACGGCATCCCGGTGGACGAGGCAGTGTCGCGGATTGTGCAGGCCGCCGCCAGGCGCGGCAACTGACGATGGCCGAGACGACCAGCGAAGCCATGACTGACCGGGCCGGAGACGGGGTGACGGACGGCTTTGAGCTGCCCGGGGTTCCGGACGCTTTCCAGCGGCTCTGGACTCCGCACCGCATGGCCTATGTCAAGGGCGGCCAGGGACAGTTCAAGAACAAGGAGGAGTGCCCCTTCTGTGTGGCACCGGCGCGCTCCGACGAGGAATCGCTGATCGTCCACCGCGGCGAGTTCGCGTACGTGGTGCTGAACCTGTTTCCGTACAATCCCGGGCACCTGCTGGTCTGCCCGTACCGCCACGTGCCGGACTACACGGACATCACCGCGGAGGAGACGGCAGAGTTCGCCGAGCTGACCCAAACAGCGATGCGGGTCCTGCGGAAAGTGGCAAACCCCAGCGGCTTCAACCTGGGCATGAACCAGGGCGAAGCCGGTGGCGCCGGCGTCGCGGCGCACCTGCATCAGCACGTGGTGCCCAGGTGGGGCGGGGACGGGAACTTTTTCCCGATCATCGCGCAGACCAAGGCGATCACTGAGACCTTGGACGAGGTCCGCAAGCAGGTAGCCCAAGCCTGGCCTGCGCGGTAGGGCCGCCATGCTTAACAAATACGCGCGCGGATTCTTCGGCAAGCTGTTCTCTCCGCTGGCCCGCGCCCTGATCCGGATGGGTGTTTCGCCGGACGCCGTCACCGTTGTCGGAACGATCGGAGTGTGCGTCGGAGCGCTGGTGTTCTACCCGCTGGGGGAGCTGTTCTGGGGCACCGTCTTCATCACGGCGTTCGTCTTTTCGGACATGGTGGACGGGCTGATGGCGCGCCTGCTGGAGCGCAGCAGCCGTTGGGGCAACTTCCTGGACTCCACCCTTGACCGGCTGGCCGACGGCGCGGTCTTCGCCGGCGTAGCCATCTGGTTCTTCACGGGGGGAGCCAACCCGGCCATCGCCGTCTCCGCACTCGTGTGCCTGCTGCTGGGATCGCTCGTCTCCTATGCCCGGGCCAAGGCCGAATCGCTGGGCTGCACCGCCGCCGTCGGCATTGCCGAACGCTCCGAACGACTGGTGGCCGTGCTGGTCTTTACCGGGCTGACCGGACTGGGCCTGCCGGAAGTTGTCCTGCTGGTGGTCCTGGTGCTGCTGGCCGCCGCGAGCCTGCTGACCGTAATCCAGCGGATCCTCGCGGTTTACCGGCAAACCCGGCAACCGGCCTGACCCGTTCCGGCCCGCCCGACAGCGGCGGCCGGGGGCCGGCGTCGGGCATTGTGGAAGATTACGTCATGGGTGAGCCGGCACACGGGCCCGGACGTATGATGAGATGTACGCTTTCGACCGACTCTAGGGGCTTTTTGTGTCCACCAGTGAAGCAACTTCAACTCACGCCCCCGTAACCGGCAGCAGCCGGGTGAAGCGGGGCATGGCCGAGATGTTGAAGGGCGGCGTCATTATGGACGTCGTGACTCCAGAACAGGCCCGCATCGCCGAAGACGCCGGTGCCGTGGCCGTGATGGCGCTTGAGCGCGTTCCGGCGGATATCCGTGCCCAGGGCGGCGTGTCCCGGATGAGCGATCCGGACATGGTGGATGGCATCATCGAAGCCGTCTCCATCCCGGTCATGGCCAAGGCCCGCATTGGCCACTTCG
>NZ_JBNHHB010000192.1:0-9711 GCF_059091905.1 Arthrobacter sp. Dra40 | reverse complement strand
ACTGCTTCACGGAGGAATGAAACAGCCAGCGGCCGCCGGTCACAGGGACGGCGGCCGCTGGCTTTGGTGTGGTGCGGTCCGGTGGCTAGCCCACCAGGCCCTGCTCCTTCAGCCATTCTTCGGCGACATCGCGGGGATCCTCGCCGTCGTTGTCCACCCGCCCGTTGAGCTCGGTGATGACTTCATTGGTCAGGGCGGCGCTGATCGGTGCCATGATCTCCGCGATGGCCGGGTGCTCGTCCAGGGTTTCCTGGCGCAGCGTCATCGAGCCCTGGTACTGGACGAAGAAGTCTTTATCGTCCTCCAGCACGGTCAGGTCGTTGGAGATAACCCGGGCATCAGTGGAGAAGACTTCGCCGAACGCGCAGGATCCGCCGACCTGTGTGTAGATGAGGTTCAGGTCCAGCTCCACCACCTTGCTGAATTCGAAACCGTAGGCTTTCTCCAAGCCGGGGAGCCCGTCGTCGCGGTTGATGAACTCGCTGGCAGCGCAGACGGCGCCCTGCTCCGGGTTCTTCTGGATGAACGCGGCAGCTTCGGTCATGTTGGTGATGCCCTCGGACTCCGCGAACTCCTTCTTCGCAGCGATGCGGTAGGTGTTCTCGAACGGTGCCGGTTCCAGCCAGGCAATGCCGTTTCCGGCGTCCTCCTTCGCCACGGCGCCGTAGAGGTCCTCCGGCACGTCCTCGGTGGTGTGGCCAAGGACATTGACCCAGCCGGTTCCGGTGTAGTCCCAGTAGAAGTCCACTTGGCTCGACTGCAGGGCTTCGCGCACGGTGGCGCTGCCGGAGATGCCTGTCTTGTCCTCGACGGTGGCACCGGCATCCTCGAGCGCGACGGCGGCGATCTGGGCCAGCAAGATGGATTCAGTGAATTCCTTGGAGCCCGCCGCGAAGTGCGCGCCCGTAAGCTCGCCGTCGCCGGACGCCTCGGCGGCTTCGCCGCCGCCGCAGGCGGTCAGCAGCAAGGCCACTCCGGCGCCAAACGCGGCGAACGCCGTCTTCCGTGAAGTATTCGCTTTCATCATTCCTCTTTCGTCGTGCGGGGGATTCGCTAGAGCCCTTTCGGGCGCAGGAAGTCTTCGGCGATGCTCGCCAGATAGTCGATCAGCAGTGCCAGCACCGCCGTGAGCGCGGCGCCCACAATCTGGATCAGCACGCGGTTGGTGGACAGCCCGGCCACGATGATGTCCCCGAGCCCGCCCGCGTTGATGTAGGTCACCAGGGTGGCCGTGCCTACGTTGATCACCAGCGCGGTGCGTACGCCGGCCAGGATGATGGGCACCGCGAGAGGCAGTTCGAGCCGGCGCAGGACGCCGAACTTGGAGATGCCCATGCCCCGCCCGGCTTCGAGCACGGATTCGTCCACCTGCTCCAAGCCCACCATGGTGTTGAGCAGCACCGGGATGATGGCGTACAGCACCAGGCCCACAATGGCGGCCTGGAACCCCAGGAACAGGAAAGCGACGGCCAGCAGGACCAACACGGCGATGGTCGGAACCGCCTGTCCCAGCGTCAGCAAGGTGATCAGGTAGGGCCGGACCCGGCGCATGGCTGGACGGGTGAAGACGATGCCCAGCGGCACGGCTATGACGAGCGTTAGCAGCGTTGAAACCGCGGTCAGCTGCAGATGCCTCCATAGGGCGGCAGCCAGGTTGGCCGGGGCCAGTGCGCGTGCCTCGATGCTGTCCAGTTCCTGTGAACCGACATACAGGTACAGCGCCAGGCAGGCCAGCGCGAGGACCCCCGGCACCACTAGGTAACCGGTCAAGGTGCGGTGGGGTGACCTGCCCGGTGGTTGGACGGCAAGGTCTTGGCCGTGCATCGTGTCCGGTGCGGCAGCGGCCATATCAGCCACCCGCCTGTACGGCTTCGGCCACCTCGCCCAGCCCGGCCCGGGCTCGAGCGACCGCCGTGTCCCGCATGGCCCGGATGGCCTCGTTGATCTGTTCGATATCCACCACACCCTGGTAGACACCGTGCGAGTCCACCACGATGGTCACGCTGTAGCGGGCGGTGATCAGTTCATTCAGCGCGTCGGAGAGCGTAGCCCTCGGTTCCAGCATTGCTTCCGGCGGCAACCCCACCTCGTCCAGCGCCCGTGTGCCTGCGCGGTGCAGGTCGTCCGCACCTACCCAGCGGCGGGGCCGTCCAGCGTAGTCGAGCACCAGAAGCGCCGAGCGGTCGCTGCGCCGCAACTGCTCCAGCGCGTCCTCCGCCGGCGTGTCCAACCGGACAGTCGGCCACTGGGTCAGTTCAATGTCGGACACGCGGCTGAGGTTCAGCCGCTTCAAGGAGGCACCGTTGCCGATGAAGTCGGAGACGAAATCATTGGCAGGGGCGGTCAGGATCTGCTCCGGAGTGTCATACTGGGCGATCCGGGAGCGGTCCTGCAGGATGGCGATCCGGTCACCCATCTTGATCGCTTCATCAATGTCATGGGTGACGAACACGATGGTCTTGCGCACCTCCGACTGCAGGCGCAGGAATTCGTTCTGCAGCCGGTCCCGGGTGATCGGGTCGATGGCCCCGAACGGTTCGTCCATCAGCATCACTTCCGGGTCTGCGCCCAAAGCGCGTGCCACCCCTACCCTTTGCCGCTGTCCGCCGGAAAGCTCCTTGGGGTAGCGGTTGCGATACGTAGACGGCGGCATGTTGACCATGTCCAGCAACTCATCAACGCGGGCAGAAATCCGGTTGGTGTCCCAGCCCAACAGCTTGGGCACGGTGGCCACGTTCTCGCCGATGGTCATGTGCGGGAACAGGCCGACTTGCTGAATGACGTAACCGATGCGGCGGCGGAGCTGGTCCGGGTCGGTGGTGGTGACGTCCTCGCCGTCCAGAATAATCCGGCCGGAGGTGGGCTCGATGATCCGGTTGATCATTTTCATCGTGGTGGTCTTGCCACATCCCGACGGGCCGACCAGCACGACGATCTCGCCCTCGTAGATGTCCAGGCTCAGGTCGTCGACCGCGTTGTCCTTCTGTCCGGGAAACCTCTTGGACAGGTTTTGTAAGCGGATCTTGACCGGCCTGGGCTGGGGGGTCTGATGGTCGGTTATGGTCATCGGATTCCTTTGGAGGTAGTCAGCTTGCGAACGGTGTAGAAGAGCAGATCGAACAGAATGGCGAGGACAACCACTCCCAGGGTTCCGGCCAGCACCAGGTTGACGGCCACCGGTGTGCCAACCCGGGCCAGACCGGTAAAGATCAGCTCTCCGTAGCCTGGCCCCAGCACGATCGCGCCGATGGCAGCGATGCCGAGCAGGACCAGGGTGGTGACGCGGATGCCGGTGATGATCACAGGCCAGGCCAGGGGCAGTTCGACCCTCAGCAGCCGCTGGGTACGGTTCATGCCCATGCCCTTGGCGGATTCCACGATGGCAGGATCCACTTCGCGCAGCCCGGTGATGGTATTGCGGACGATGGGCAGCAGGCCGTACATCGTCAGGGCGACGACCACGGGCAGGGCGCCCAGTCCCAGTGGGCCGATGAGGAGGATGAACAACGCGAAGGAGGGAATGGTCAGGAACGCACCCGTGACGGCGAGGACTAGCTCGCGGGGCCGTTCATGCCGGTAGGTGGCAATGCCCAGCCCGACACCGATGACGGTGGCGAGCACAACCGAAACGCCCACGAGCGCGGCATGCTCGACGCCCAATTCCAGCATGTCGTCGGCCCGTTTCGCGAGGAATTCGAAAAAGTTCACACGGTCCTTTCTGCAGACTCTGCCGGGAGCTAGGCGCGGCGAGACATCGGCATATGTGGTTTCTGATGCCGATGTGGCGGATGATATGACTGCCCGTAACTATAGTTGATGCCCGCGGCCGGATGCCCGTCGGGGCTGTTCCTGCCCGCCTGCCCCGGGCGGTCAGTCGCGGATGCGGACGGCGGTTTCGCGCAGGAACTGGTCCACCCGCGTGTAGGCATCCCGGGTGAGTGCCTTCCACAGGCGCATCGCCAACCGGGGGTCCTGTTCCTCCAGATCTTCGATTGCCTCCGAGGAGAGCACCATGAGCTCCACCGGGCCGTCCGCTTTCTCCGTGGTTTCCTGCCGGTCCTCGCTGCCGAGCGCGAGTTCGCCGAACGTCATGCCGGCGCTGAGCGTGCTCAGCTTGACCCGCCGTCCCTCCGAGTCGGTTCCGATAGTGCTGATCCGGCCCGAGACAATGAAGTACACCCCGCCGAACCGTTGGCCAACCCGCCGAACGATCTCGCCGTCCTCGTACTTGGCAGGCTCCATGCGTTCGACCAAGGCCACAATTTCATCCGGGTCCAACGTGCCAAGGGCCAGCGAGTGCTCCACCGGCACGGAGGTGGGCACGCCCAGCGGATCGCCGTAACGTGCGATGAGGCGGCTTTCGGAGAACTCGACGGCCCCGGTGCGGGTGTCGAAGACCGGCACGGTGCGCCCGGTGTCGGCGAAGACGCCAGCGAGGGTGTCCTCCGGATCGATCAGCAGCAGTTCACGGTTGTCGGCGGCCAGCTGTTCCTCCAGGCGGGCGAACATGCGCAGTGCTACGCCGCCGACTTCATCGACACGGCGCAGGTCCAGGACCACCAGTTCAACATTGTCCGGGAGCGAGCTGATCTCCCGGACCATTGATTCGGTACCGGCAAACAGCAGGTCGCCGTTAAGCTCGATCAGCTTCGCGCGGTGGCCGTTCTCGCGCAGCACCTCGGCTGACTCGTCGGTGCGGCGGATACCGGACGGAACGGTGGTGATGTCGTAGCTTGCGCGGATCGCCGAGCGTCCTGCGCGGGCCGAGCGGACAAAGTGCATTTCCATGTCCTCAGACAGCCGCCGGCTCACGGCAATGCCGCGGACGGACCCGCCGTGGTCGTCCAGCGGCGGGGAGTACACCGCCAGCCCCACCTGGCCGGGTAGCACAGCCAAGGTTCCGCCGCCGACGCCGGACTTTGCCGGCATCCCCACATGGCTGACCCAGTCCCCGGCGTCGTCGTACATGCCCGAGGTCATCATGACCGACAACACCCGTTCCACCGGCCCGATGTCCATCACGTGGCGGCCGGTGACCGGGTTGGTGCCGCCGTTGGCCAGGGTCGCCGCCATGATGGACAGGTCCCGGCAGGTCACCTGCACCGAGCACTGCCGCAGGTAGTTCTCCAACGCGGTGGTCGGGCTGTCCTCGATGACGCCGAACGAGCTCAGCAGATAGGCCAGGGCGTGGTTGCGGTCGCTGTGGCGCAGCTCGGCTTCGAACACCCGTGGACTGCTCTTCAGCTTCCGGCCGGCGAACTCCGAATAGGTGTTGACGATTCGCTTGATTGCGGACCTTCCGCCGGAGCCCTTGATCATCCCGGTGACGGCCAGCGCACCGGCATTGATCATCGCGTTGGCGGGCCGCCCGGTACCCGCGGCGAGGGAAATTTCGTTGAACGGGTCTCCGGAGGGCTCCACGTCCACCTTTTCATCCACCGCGTCGAACCCCAGCTCGGCCAGCGCGAGCGCGTAGCTGAACGGCTTGGAGATCGACTGCAGCGTAAATTCCTTGCGCGTGGTGCCCACTTCGTAGACGTAGCCGTCCACTGTGGCGAGGCAGATCCCGAAGTCGTCCGGAGTGACTACCGCGGAGGCAGGGCCAACCAAATACGGGGTGCCGTCACGGAGCTTGGAGACTTCGGCGTGCAGGGCCCGCAAGTAGCTGTCGATCGGCGATTCCATACCACCAGCGTAATTGGGAGCGCGGTGTGCCCCGGACGGCTACCCGAGCCAGGGCACACCTCAGCGAGCAACCGGACTCCGTTGCGGCGCAATGGTCAGGGAGGCAACCTCTTCCAATTCGGGGTGCAGGTCGTCGCCGTGCACCACGCCTTTTTCCCACCGGATCCTCAGGCCGTCCGCGGCATCCTCCAGACTGGCCAGATTGTTGTCGAACCACGGCCGCATCAGGCCGTCCCACGTGAACGGCGGCTGGGGCACTTTCGCGCCGCGGGCCACCAGCGCGCCCAACGGGGCTGCCACGCCGTAGGACATGGCAGCGGTGAAGGATCGCAGGATGCGAGGCAACGGGTTGCGAATGGGTGAACAGACAACCTGGACGATCCGGCTGCCCGAGGCGCGCTGAACCTCCGACACGTAGGAGAAGTGGACGTCGCCGGAGATGAAGGTGACCGTCTCCGGCGCAGGCCCGCGCCCACCGTCGGCCACCTCCTGCACCATGGCTGCCACCTTGCGGAAGCTGCTCTGGAAGGCAGCCCAATGCTCCAGGTCCACAGCCTGCCGCAGCTGCTCACCGATGGCCGCCGGCAGCCGGCCCCAGGCTCCTTCGCTCAGTGCCTCGTTCCAGGACTCGATGTGGTGCAGGCACTTGGGCAGCAGGAACGGCAGCGAGGTCCCGATCAGCAGGTGCTTGAAGCCGCCTTGCAGTTGGCCGTCCAGCCACGCCTCCTCGTCTGCGTCCAGCAGGGACCGGCGTCCCGGCGCCAGGTCGCGGGCGGCCCGCGAGTCCAGCACGATCAGCCGTGAACCGGCGATGTCGCGGGTGAAGCTCCAGCGGTACGTTCCCGGTTCCCGGTCTGCCCGTTCCGCAAAAGCCTCCAGCGCGGCGGTCAAGTCCGGCTCGCCGTCGCCCCGGTGGTTCACCACTTGCTGCCACAGCTCGTCCTGGGCACGCTGGTCGGGGGAGAGGTTGCCCAAATGCTGGTACACCCAGTAGGACGCCAAACCGGCCACGATCCGGCCCTGCCACCATGGCTTTTTCGCCATCTGCCGCTTCCAGGCCAGCGAGGCGTTCCAGTCGTCGCGGATGTCATGGTCGTCGAAGATCATCGCGCTCGGCAGCGTGGACAGCAGCCAGCGGTTGGCACCGTCCGACCACGCGAGCATGTACAGATGCGCGTACTCGGCGTAGTCCTTCAGCTCCTTGCCGGGCGGGTCCTTGATGTTGCGCCGTGCCCTGATGAAGTCCTGCATCAGCTCGGAGGTCGAGTCCGCATACACCTGGTCGCCCAGGAAGAGGACAAGGTCGGGCCACCGGGGGCTGCCGCCGGCCTGGTCCAGCGCGTACGCCCGCAGCGCGTCCACCCCGTGTTTCTTGTTGCCGGCTGCGTCATGCTCAACACTGGTGCGGCAGGAGCCGAAGGCCAGCCGGAGCGGTTGTCCAGGCGTGAGGGTGCGGATCACGGGGTCCGGATACGGCGAGTCCGGCTCCGGCCATACCCGCACGCCGTCGACCTCGACCCGGTACGGAGTCACGCTGCCAGGCTCCAGCCCCTCGGCCTCAACCAGTGCGTAGTGGTGGCCATGGACGGAAAAGGTGCGTGCCTGCCAACTGCGGCCCTGCACCACGACGGCGACGCTCGCGGATTCGCGTGTTTCCACCCAGATGGCGGCGGACGTCTGGTCCACGTATCGCAGCATAGGGCCAAGGATCAAAGCCGATGCAGCCATGAATCCTCCTGCCTCTCCCCACAGACCGGTCTCCCCTTGGCGCAACTCTGCCACTATCGACCGCCGGCGGAAAGGGGCCGCCGCGGGGGAGGTTCCGATTCGGAGCCTCCCGGGCACCGCCGTCGTGATCCCTGTCGCCGGGCGGATGCCGGTCAGCGCTCCGGAGAGGGGATGGCCGGCAGCGCGGGGAGGTGGCCGGAAGCCGGCTGGGGCAGGCCGCGCTCTTCCTTCGGCGTGGCCTTGCCGGGGCTGCCGTCCCGCTGGCCCAGGGCCGGACCAGGCAGTCCGCCCTCCAGCGGCGGCACCGCGGGAACAACGCCGCGGGACGGTCTGGCCAGGTCGGGTTCCGGGCCCCGCCCTGGCGCGCCGGAGTCCGGCGTGCGCTCTGCCTGTGGCGCGGGGTCCGGCCCGGGCGCAGCAGGAAGCACGGGGGCAGCCGGACCGGCAGGGGAATCCGTGCCAGCGTCCGCACCCGTGCCGGTGCCGCCATCCTGAACCGGGACGTGTCGGTGCGGATGCGCAGGGACAGGGGCGGGATCTCCACGGCGGGCCTGGTCCTGCGGGCCGTCCTGCCCGGCCTCCTCGGACGGGGCCAGGAAACCGATGACGTGCCGGACGGCCTGGTCCGCGGCTGAGCGGAAATCAGGATTGGCGGCTGCAACGCCGGACACGCCCAGTCCCGTGCCTGCCACCGCGGCCGCGATGACAATGGCACCGCGCATCGTGCGGCGGCGGCGCAGCGGGATGACCGGCGCGGAAGGAGCCGGAGCACCGGCAGCAGGCATCATGTAGGCCAGCACCTCCGGCGACGCGGCCGGGACGGGGGCCGCTTCCCCGGCCGCCCGGAGGGCCAGCAACGAGGACTCCAGCCCCGCCGAAGGAGCCATCCCGGATTCGTCCAGCAACTGGCGTACTGCATCGTCGGACATCTCAGCACTGTTCATACCAGGGCCTCCTTCCTTTCCACCACGGATTTGAGTTTGAGCAGGGCACGCCGCTGCAGTTGTTTGATGGAGCCGGTGCTCCGGCCCATGATCTGGGCGACCTGTTCGATCGACAGGTCGGCCACCACGCGCAACAGCAGCACTTCCCGCTGCTCCGGTTTCAGTTCTTTCAGCTGCCGGCCGACATCGCTCTCGGCAAGCGTGCCCAGGAGAGTTGTTTCGGCCGAGTCCACCGCGCGGGCGTCGGCATCCGGGTCGTAGGGCGACAGCATCGGCTGGCGGGCACGACGGCGGACATCGTCGACATAGCGGGCGTGGGCGATGGAGTAGGCCAGGGTCCGGAGCCCTTGGAACCCGCCGTGGACTGACTGAATGCGGGAGAAGAGTGCCAGGAAGACTTCCTGTACGGCGCCTTCGTAATCTTCCAGGCCGCGCACCTTGAGGTAACCAGTGAGCCCGGGTGCCAACGCGGCGTAGATCTCGCTGAATGCTGCTGGATTTCCGGACTGCGCCGCGAACACGGTGTCGTCGGGGAGCGCTGGGGGCAAAACGATGTTCCTTCAGACAGCGGGCTACGGGTGCGGCGCCACCATTGCAGGCGCCGCACCCGGTACCGCGGGAATTACTGTCCGGCTTCCACCGTGGCTGACGCTGCACCGCGAAGCTCGGTGCGGGTTTCCGCGGCTTCCGTGCGGGCGTCGACGGCGGCCCGTGCCTTCACGTTGGCAGTTACCGGCAGTTCCGGCACGGCAGGAACGGCAGGGATGGCCGGAACAGCAGGCACCAAGTCGGTCTTCGGAACGGCCGGGGTTGCCGGGACGGCCGGAGCCACGGAGGCACCCGAACGCAGCTTGGCAGCTGCACCGTTCCCGTCAGTGCCGGCCTCGGTCCCGGCACTCAGCTCTGCGTCAGCCTTTGCTCCGTCCACGCTTGCGTTAACGTCGGCGTCACCATCGGTGTCCGCTGCGGCAGCGGAGCTGACGTCCGGAACAGCGGGGGAGGCCGGGATGGCCGGGACGGCGGCTTCGCCCTCGGTGGCCGGAACGGCAGGAGTGGCCGGGACAGCCGGTGTGGTGACCGCGGTCGCGGACTCGCCCACGGCGGTCAGGGCCGGTGCTGCCACGGCGGCTCCGGCGCCTGCAACGGCGATGACGGCGGCCAGGGCGGCACCCTTGGCGGGCAGGCTCAGGGTGCGGAAACGGTTCGACATGGATCTCCTCATACGTTGCTCGGCACGGCTGCGGTACTAGCGCAGCGCGCCCTTACACCTGCCAAATCGAAGGACGGCGATGAAAGGTTACGCTTTCGTGATTTTTCTTTTCCCGCAGTTCCGGCTGCTTCGAGATCGGCCTGC
>NZ_JBNHHB010000191.1:0-9722 GCF_059091905.1 Arthrobacter sp. Dra40 | reverse complement strand
GTTGGACGGATTCACCCCGTTGTGGCGCGGTGCTGCCTGCGCGGCGTCCTACCATTGGAGCAGGGCAGTGCCGTGCCCGGGCGGCGAGCACCATGCCGTGAGGTCTCGTGAGTTTGGGTTGGGATGACTGAGGAAAAAAAGAAGCACAAGGGCCTGAAGATTGCGCTGCTGTGCATTATCGGCGCGTTGGTTGCTGCTGCGGCAGCCGTCACTGCAGCCGCGGCCGCGTCGCCGACTTTTGCCGGGCAATTGAGCCGCGTGCTGGGTGGCGCTCCGGCCGAGCGCCCGGGCTTTTCGGAGCCGATCGTCAAGGCGATGTCCGTCGGGGTGACACCGGAAGACAAGGCCGTGGAAGTCAATCCAGCCACCGTCGCCACCATCACCGCCAAGAACGGGTCCATCAAGGACGTGGTGCTGGCGCCGGCGGCAGGAGGCGAACCGGTTGCCGGCAAACTGTCCGATGACGGCAGCGTATGGAAAGCCACCGAACGCCTGAACTTCCTGACCGAATACGAGTTCAGCTACACCCTGGTGGACAGCGCCGGCACAGCGACGGCCAAGCAGCAGAGCTTCACCACGGTACTGGCCCCCAATCAGGCCGACGGCTGGATGTATCCGCTGGACGGGCAGAGCGTGGGCATCGCCCAGCCTCTGGAGTTCAACTTCAGCGAGCCGGTGCTGAACAAGAAAAAGGTGGAAAAGGCCATCAAGATCACCACCTCCGCCGGCCAAAAGGGCGAGTTCTACTGGTACTCGGACACCAAGGCCCGCTACCGTGCGGAAAAGTACTGGGCGCCAAACAGCACCGTCACCGTGGACATGAGGCTCTTCGGCGTGGAATTCGGCAACAAAATGATCGGGATGAACGACGAGAAAATCACCGTCAACATCCTGGACGACCGCCGGGCCATCGTGGACAACAAGACCAAAACCATGAAGATCTACGTGGCCGGCAAATTGGCCCAGACCTTCCCGGTCACCCTCGGGGACCCGAACTGGCCCTCCAGCAAGGGCATCCACCCGATCATGGACATGCACAAGTCGCTGCCGTTCAACCCCCGCAGCATCGGGCTCAAACCCGGCGACCCCGACTGGTACGAACCGTTCAACGCGAAGTACGCCAGCCGCCTGAGCAACAGCGGCGAATTCGTCCACACCGCCCTTGACCCCTCGGCACTGGGTGTGCGCAACATTTCGCACGGCTGCGTGGGAATGTCAGAGGCCGGGGCCCGGTACTTCTACGAAACCATGCGCACCGGGGACATTGTGGACATCCGCAATACCGACGGCGGATTCCTGGATCCGACGGACGGCTTTGGGGACTGGAACGTGAACTGGAAGACCTGGACGTCGCAGGACAAGAGCTAGCGGTTCAGCTGTCCGTCCGGGCCGCGCCGGCTGGCCTGGCGGCCGCGCCTAATCCTGGAAGGGCAGGGAGTGCAGTCGGGCGCCACGCTGCGCGGCGCGTTCGTGCTGGCGCGACAGCCGGGCAAAGTCGCGCTCGCGCCGTTCGGCCATGACCGCCAGCAAATAGAGTTCCGGCGGAGTTCCCGGCGGCGGCGGCGGAGAGACATAGCCGGAGGCCTCATTGGCCAAGGCGGTGGCCAACCGAGCGCGGGATGCCGGAATCATTTTGGGAGCCTGCGACAGGAACTGCACCACCCGGCGGGCCAGCGGCTCGGGCAGCCGTCCCATGTCCGCCAGCTTCACCCAGGGAGCCAGCTGCGGGGGAGTCTCCGGCAGGAGGCGGGGCATGACCCCGACGCGCTCGCGCATGCTGTAGGTGCCCGCCAACAGGTCGCCCAGACGCTTGGACCTCTCATTGAACAGCGCCACCATGAACGCCACCGAGCCGAGCAGCAAATAGAGCTCGAAGACCGCCACGAGTCCCCGAATGAGCGCATGCCGGAAACGGATGGCGCCGCCGTCGTCACGCACGATGCGCAGCCCCATGACCCAGCGGCCGAGCGATTTGCCGCGGGTCAGCGTTTCGACGGCAATGGGCACGCCTACCAGAAAGAACAGCACCACGGCGATGGCCAGCGCCCGGGCAGCCGCGGCGTCCACACCCACATCCAGGGTTTCGGCCAGCAGCACGAAGGCGGCGATCAGCAGGATCACATTGGCCAGCACGTCGATGATCGAGCTCAAGGCCCGTACGCCGAACGACGCCGGCCGCAGTTCCAGCACTACCGCCTCGCCGGTGATGACGTTGCTCATCGGACCCCTTTCCTCGGCGGTCAATGCCGCGCCCGGTTCCACTCTATCGAGCCGGGGGCCGGCGGGCGCCGCCGCGACGGCCGCCCCGGGCCGGCGCCGGATAGGCTAAAGGCGTGGATATTGATGCCTTCACAGCCGTGCACCGGCAGGACTGGAAACGGCTGGACGAATTGAGCGCCAAGCGCAAGCTCACCGGCGCCGAGGCGGATGAACTGCTCGTGCTCTACCGGCGCACCTCCACCCACCTGTCGATGATCCGGTCCGTGGCCGCCGAGGGCCAGCTGTCCGCTGCGCTTTCCACCAGGCTGTCCCGCGCCCGCACCCGCTTCACCGGTGCCCGCTCCAACTTTGCCCGGGACGTGGCGGAGTTTTTTGTGCTGTCCCTGCCGGCGGCGTTCTATCGCCTGCGCTGGCTGACCGTGGCCATCGGCGCCCTGTTCGTCCTGGTTGCCTGGCTGTTCGGCGCCTGGGTGGCGGGAAACCCCGAGGTTATCAAGGCGATGGGGTCCAACGAGGAGATCCGGCAGTACGTAGAAGAAGACTTCGTCAAGTACTACTCCGAGAATCCGAACGCCTCGTTCGCCGGCATGGTCTGGGCCAACAACGCCTGGATCGCCGCGCAGTCGGTGGCCTTTGGCGTCACCGGGGTGTGGGTGCCCTACATTCTGTTCATGAATGCCCAGGGCGTGGGCATGGCCGGCGGGATGATGGCCGCCTACGACCGGTTGGACGTGTTTTTCATCTACATCCTGCCGCATGGGTTGATGGAACTGACAGCGATCTTCATTGCCGGCGCTGCCGGCCTGCGGATCTTCTGGTCCTGGGTCTCGCCCGGCCGGCTCACCCGCGCGGCGTCGCTGGCCAGGGAAGGCAGGTCGCTGATCACCGTGGCGCTGGGGCTGGTCCTGGTGCTCTTGATCTCCGGCGTGGTCGAGGGTTTCGTCACACCCAGTGCGTTGCCTGA
This sequence comes from Arthrobacter sp. Dra40, assembly GCF_059091905.1. Taxonomy (NCBI): domain Bacteria; kingdom Bacillati; phylum Actinomycetota; class Actinomycetes; order Micrococcales; family Micrococcaceae; genus Arthrobacter; species Arthrobacter sp. Dra40. Next base: position 6,538 of record NZ_JBNHHB010000191.1, on the reverse strand, counting down.
CTGGCTGCGCCTGGGCATCGGCGCCCTGGTGCTGGCGGCCTACTGGGTCTACACGCTGGTTGTGGGACGGCGGGCATACCTGGCCGGGGAGCGCGGCGACTTGGGCCGCTTCGATGCCGGGGAAACCGCAGCCACCGGCTAGGCGTGGCCGGACGCGCAGGCGGTTGCCACCGCGGGGGAAGCCGGAGGGGGCCGCGCCCGGGGTGGCAACCGCGAAGCACCGCCGGCCAGCGGTAGTCTCATAATCAGTGAGGCCAGCGGTACAGAAAGAGGCGACGGACGTGGCAGTCGAAGACGCGAAACCCGGTAGTGACGGACCCAGAGCCCGGGCAGTGCCGGGAGAAGCCACTGGCGTTGAACCGGAGCGCGCCCCCGCACCGCCGGTTCCTGCCGTGAACGGCCGTTTCCGGGACGAAGCCAACCCGCTCCCCATGCGCCGGCCCAGCAGGCTTCCGGATCTAAGCGCCGTGCGGGAGGGTCCCGGAACAGCGCCCGACGGCGGCGCAGCGCACAGTGCCAAAACCCAACCACTGCGCGCCGCATCGGCACCCGCCCGCGCAGCGGGCACAACAGCACCGGCAGCCGCAGGACAAGCCTCGCCGGCGGCAGTCCCGGTGCAGTCGAAGGGTGCCGCGGGCGGCAGCCTGCAGCCGGATGAACAGCAGGAGACCGCCTCAGGCGCAGAGGGCCGGAGCGCTGGCCCGGGCACCCCGGCCGACGGAGCGTCGGCCGCCCCGAAACCGGTACCGGCGCAGCCAATGGTGCAGCCCGATGGCACGGCAGCCGCCGGCGGCGACGCGTACCCGGCTACGGGTGCCCTCGCGATCCGCCCGCCGCGTTCGGAAGTCGTCCGGCGTACGACCGAGCGTGAAGAGGCCATGAACGCCAAACCGCTGGCCGGACGCATTCTGCAGGTGGTACTGGCCGTCCTGTTCCCGCTGCTGCTGATCATCGGCGCCATCCGGTTGGTGGCGACCCCACTGTTCCTGTGGGCCGAGTACAACCGTCCAGGTTTCCCCGCCGACAGTTTCGGCTTCAGCACCGAGGACCGGATGACCTACGGCTCCTATGCGGTGGACTATTTGCTGAACTTCGCCGGCCCGCGGTACTTGGGCGACCTGTCCGGCCCCAACGGCGGCAGCTTGTTCCTGGATTCCGAGGTCAGCCATATGGCCGACGTGAAGTCAGTCTTTCTCGCCACCATGATTGCCGGAGCGGTCATGCTCGTCCTGGCAGTCGTCGCCATTGTCTATCTGGGGCGCCGCTACCACGGCGGTATCCGGCGTGGCCTGTTCGCCGGGTCGGCCGCGACCTTGATCCTCATCCTGCTGCTGGGGGTCCTGGCTGCGCTCAACTGGCAGCAGTTCTTCACGGAGTTCCACCGGATCTTCTTCGCCGACGGCACCTGGACCTTCTTCGTAGATGACACGCTGATCCGTCTGTTCCCTGCCCGGTTCTGGATGGATTCCGGAATTGTCATCGCCCTGCTGGTGCTGATGGCTTCCTCGCTGGTGCTGGCCCTGACCTGGCCGACGCGCACCCGGCGGAACCGGAGTGCGGCAGCCGCCGAAGAACAGCGCCGCAGGCATGAACTCCTGCTTGCACGGGAGCAGGACTGACCCGAGTTCGGGCGGCTGCCGGCGGCGCCGCCCGGCTTCGGGCTGGTGGCAGCCGGAGCGGCTGACCCGGTCCCCGGCCAGCTGGCTCTAGCCGGCCGGGAGGGCGGCCTGCCGGGACTAGCTGTACATCCCGTCGATCTGGCCGGCAAAGTCCTCCAGTACCGTCATCCGTTTGAGTTTCATCGACGGCGTCAGGTGCCCGGAGGCCTCGGTTAAATCCTGTCCCAGGACGGTGAATTTTCGGATCTGCTCGGCCCGCGAGACGAGCCGGTTGGCGCGGTCCACTGCTTCCTGCAGTTCGGCCATGACCGCAGGGTCCTGTGCCGCCGCAGCCACGCCAACGGGGCCGCGGCCACGCGAGGCGAGCCATCCGTTCAGGCCCTCTTGATCCAGGCAGAGCAGGGCCGCGACAAACGGACGTCCCTCGCCGACCACCACGGCCTGCGACACCAGCCGGTGCTCGCGCAGGGCGTCCTCCAGAGGGCCCGGTGCCACATTCTTCCCGCCCGCCGTGACCAGCAGCTCTTTCTTTCTGCCGGTGATGGTGAGGTAGCCGTCGTCCAAGGTGCCGACGTCGCCCGTGCCGAAGAAGCCGTCACGGAAGGACTCGGCGTTGGCTGCCTCGTTATTGTGGTAGCCGCCGGTGATGCCGATTCCCTTGAGCAGGACTTCGCCGTCGTCGGCAATCCTGATGGTGGTGCCCGGCAGCGGCAGTCCCACGGTACCGATCCTGTTGGCCTGCGGCAGGTTGACCGCTGCAGGGGCAGTGGACTCGGTCAGACCGTAGCCTTCGAGGACGGGCACCCCGACGCCGGTGAAGAAGTGCGCGAGCTTGGGGTTCAGCGCCGACGCGCCCGAAACGGTGAATTCCACATGCCCGCCGAAAGCCGCGCGGAGCTTCCCGTAGACGAGTTTGTCGAACACGGCGTGCCGCGCCTTCAGCGCCAGTCCTGGTCCCGGGCCGGAGCCGCGTGCCTGCTCATCCCGGGCCCGTGAGTAGGCAATCGCCGTCTGCGCCGCCGCATCGAAAACCCTCCCTTTTCCGCCGTCGTGCGCCTTCTGCCGGGCACTGGAGTAAACCTTCTCGAAGACGCGCGGGACCACCAGCAGGAACGTGGGCTGGTACGAACCCAGGTCCTCGATCAGCTCGGCCATGCTGGAAGTGTGGCCCATCTTCACCCCGGCGGCCAGGCAGATCACCTGTACGGCCCGGGCCAGGACGTGGGCCAGCGGCAGGAACATCAGCGACTTGGCGTCCGGGCGCTTGAGAATCTCCGGCAGGAACTCCACCGTGTTGACGGCGAGTTCCGCAAAGTTGCCGTGGGTGATGATGCAGCCGCGCGGCCGGCCGGTGGTTCCGGAGGTATAGACCAAGGAGGCTGCGTCGTCCATACTGCGGGAAATTCGGCGCTGCTCAAGTTCCTCGTCGGACACGGCGGCTCCCACGGTCTTCAATTCAGCCAGACCATCGGCCGCCCCGTCCAGTTGCCAGACGGGAAGCCCGGCGGACAGTCCCGACATGGCCTGGCGCACCACGGCGGCCTTGGCAGCGTCCTCGACGAAAACCAGCTTGGCCGCCGAGTCCTGCAGGATCCACTGCACCTGGTGCGGGGACGACGTCTCGTAGACGGGAACGACGACGGCGCCGGCAAACCAGCCCGCCAGGTCCACCACGGTCCACTCGAACCGCGTCTTGGACATCACCGCAATAGTGTCCCCGGCTTCGATTCCGGAGGCCATCAACCCCTTGGCGACTGCGCTGACCTGTCCGAGGAGTTCGGCGGCCGAAACATCGGACCATGCGCCGTCGCGTTTGACGGCGTAGAGGGCACGCTGCGGGTCGCGTTGGTGCCGGGCGACCAGGATGTCCGTAAGGTTGGACCCGGCCGGCATGGCTGCCAAAAGGTCGGTCGCTGCTTCGCGCACGTCGTGCTCACTTTCTGCATTGGGAAAAGTCGTCTCAGGCTGCCTGCCTCAGATCCAGCTTGGCATCCACATCCGCCAGCGCCACTGGTCGTAGCCGATCAGCTCCGCGGTCCAGACCGGCAGGAAGAACGCCGACACCACAAGCGCCGCCGCTACGAACAGCCCCACCACCAGCACGCCTTGCCGCCGGCGCCACGGCGGATCCGTCGGGCGGCCCAGGGCCAGCCCGAGCACATAGGTCAAAGCCAGCACCAGGAACGGCTCGAAGGAGATCGCGTAGAAAAAGAAGGTGGTCCGCTCCGGGTACAGGAACCACGGCAAGTAGCCGGCGGCCACCCCCGCGAGCACAGCACCTGCACGCCAGTCACGGCGCCCTGCCCAGTAGAAGAGCAACACCAGGAGCGACACTGCAGCGGCCCACCATATCAGCGGGTTGCCGACCACCGTGACGGCCTCCGAACAGCGTGTGGCCGCATGGCAGCCGCCGTGGCCGGCTTCTTCTGCATGGTAGTAGAACGACGTCGGGCGTCCCATGAAGAGCCAGGTCCAGGCGTTGGATTCGTACGGGTGCTCCGAATTCAACCCGTTGTGGAAGGTGTAGGCGCTGCGGTGGTACTCGGCCAGGGAGCGGAGCCAGTCCGGCAGCCAGCCCCAGCTTGCAGAGGGGTGGGACGCGGCCCAGTTCCGGTCGTACGCATCGTCGGAGCGCAGCCAGCCGGCCCAGGTTGCCAGGTACGTCAGTGCCGCCACCGGAATCATGCTGAAGAACGCCGGAACCCCGTCGCGGATCACCCCGGCGGAGAACCACTCCCGGATGCCGGCGACCCGACGTGCGCCCAGATCCCAGAAGACGCACATCAGCCCGAACGCCGCGACGAAAGCCAGCGCCGACCACTTGGTCCCCACGGCCAGTCCCAGGCAGACGGCCGCTGCCAGCCGCCACGGCCGCCAGAGGACCCACGGGCCGTACAGCAGCCGCGAAGGATGCGGCACCCCGGACGGGCCTGCGGACCGGGCGACCTTCGCCGCCAGCCGCCGCCGTCCGTCGCGGCGGTCCAGCAGCAGCGCACCAAAGGCGGCGACCACCCAGAACATAAGGAAAATATCCAGCAGGGCTGTCCGGGAGTGGACCAGATGGTGGCCGTCAATGGCGGTCAGCAGGCCGGCGACTCCGCCCAACGCCGTGGACTTGAACAGCGCCTGGGCGATCAGGGCGATGATCAGGATGGACAACGTGCCTGTCAGCGCGGCACCGAAGCGCCAGCCGAAGCCGTTGTCGGAGCCAAAAAGCCACATGCCGGCGGCGATCATCCACTTACCGACGGGCGGGTGCACCACGTACTCAGGAGTATCGAGGAGGACATCCGGATTGCCGGCGTTAAACGAGTCGTTGGCGTCCTTGGGCCAGCTGCGTTCGTAACCGGACTGCAGATAGGAGTAGGCGTCTTTGACGTAATAGGTTTCATCGAAGACCAGGGAACCCGGCTCGCCCAAACGGTAAAAGCGCAGCACGCCGCCCAGGACGGCGGTGAGCACCGGGAGCAGCCACGCCCAGTGGCCGAACTGCGCGGGAACACCGAGCAGCCGGCGGCGCAGCACTGCTTCGCTGAATGCCTGGCCCGGAGCTTCCAGCCAACCTCCGCCGGTCGCCGAAGCAGCGGGCCGGGGCGTGGTCTGCGTCACGGCCATTATGTTACCGGCCGGTAGTTGCAGGGGTGCGCGGCGCAGCGGTCTGGGACGTCGGTTGCCGCGAAGCGGCCCTCGCTGCAGTGGGGCACATACCGACTCTATAGAAGTCGCCGGGAAAGCCTGAACGGCGCAGGTAGGGTTGTGCATGTGAATGAGCAGGAAAAGGGCGGACCGGCGAAGCGTCAGGCAGGGCAGATTGTGTTGGCGGGGACGCCGATCGGCAACGTCCGGGATGCCTCGCCGCGGCTGGTTGAGCTGCTCCAAACCGCAGACGTAATCGCCGCCGAAGACACCCGCCGGCTGCACAAACTGCTGCAGTTGCTGGGGATCACTGCCAGCGGCCGGATCATCAGCTACCACGAACACAACGAGGCAGCCCGTACCGCCGACCTGCTCGAACTTGTCCGTGCGGGCAGCACTCTGGTGATGGTGACCGATGCCGGCATGCCGGCCGTCTCGGATCCCGGCTTCAGGCTGGTGGAGGCCGCCGCGGCAGAGGGCGTGCTGGTCACCGCCGTGCCCGGGCCGTCGGCTGTGCTCACGGCGCTGGCGTTGTCCGGGCTGCCCACGGACCGCTTCACCTTCGAGGGATTCCTGCCCAGAAAGCAGGGGGAGCGGGGAGCGCGGCTTGCCGAACTGGCGGCGGAGCGGCGCACAATGGTCTTCTTTGAAGCACCCCACCGGCTGTCGGCCATGCTGCGGGCGCTTGATGCTGAGTTCGGTCCTGACCGCCGCGCTTCCGTGTGCCGGGAGCTGACCAAGCTGCATGAGGAGGTCCTGCGCGGTCCGGTCCGCGAACTGCTCGAGTGGGCTGAAACCCAGGAGGTGCGCGGTGAGATCGCCGTGGTGGTGGCCGGTGCGCCGGACGCAGCACCCGAACGGCCCGAAGACCATGTGGAGTCCGTCAACGCGCTGGTCGCCCAGGGGGCCCGGCTCAAGGATGCGGTAGCTGCAGTGGCGGCCGATGCCCGGGTCAGTAAACGTGAACTCTACGCGGCGGTCCTGGCCACCCGCGCCGGCAACGCGCGCTGACCCGGTCCCGGGTCCGGCCTGACCCGGCTGGGCAGGTCGTAATGTGCACGGCCCGTGACCGGCCGGCGCCGCTCGGATTGGTATTGTCGATCTGCACAGTAGTGACCGCCGAACGTAGTGCACCCTCGCATTTACACCCGTGAAGTGGAACACCTACCGTGAAGGAAACCGGGCAACTGCGCCCACGGACTCAATCCTGAACACTTGGAGGCACCGCCATGGCTGAAACCGCAGCCCGCGAAGCAGAACTGCTCGCCAAAGTACCCACCGGC
>NZ_JBNHHB010000190.1:0-9725 GCF_059091905.1 Arthrobacter sp. Dra40 | reverse complement strand
TTCTCTGTGCGCAGGAAGGGACTCGAACCCTCACCCTCAATAAGAGGACTAGCACCTCAAGCTAGCGCGTCTACCATTCCGCCACCCGCGCAGGTGGTCTATCGGCGAATGTCCGGGAGCCCTCAGGGGCCCTGAATCCGTCGAAAGCAGCGAGAAAAACTCTAACATGTTTTGCCGGAACTGTTGAATCGGACCCGCTGGCTGCCGCCGGAGACGATGATGCGCGGTGGATCCGCGGGCACTGTGCGGCGGCGTACCATGGCGCTGCTCCTCCCTCCGGCAGCTGAGGCTGGTTAGGCTGGGGACAGACACCGACTTCAAGGAGCCGTCATGACTGTACCGAGCCCGCACGACGAAGTGGTCCGGATCTGCCAGGAGTTGATCCGGATTGATACCTCCAACTACGGCGTCAACGAAGGCCCGGGGGAGAGGCCGGCCGCCGAATACGCCGCGAACCTGCTGGAGGAAGCCGGCCTTGCGACTGAAGTGTTCGAGTCCGCCCCCGGCAGGGCCTCGGTGGTGACACGGATGAGCGGATCGGACCCTTCGGCTCCCGCACTGGTGGTGCACGGCCACCTTGACGTGGTGCCCGCACAGGCCGATGACTGGCAGGTGGATCCGTTCAGCGGGGAGGAGCGGGACGGCCTCATCTGGGGACGGGGCGCCGTGGACATGAAGGACATGGACGCGATGATCCTCTCGGTGGCCCGCCACATGTCCCGCAGCGGCATCCAGCCCCGCCGGGACATCGTCTTCGCGTTCTTCGCCGACGAGGAAGCCGGCGGCACGTACGGTGCGCGCTGGGCAGTCGATAATCGTCCCGAGCTCTTCGACGGCGCCACCGAAGCCATCTCGGAAGTGGGCGGTTTCTCCGCCACGATCGGCGGTCGGCGGGCCTACCTGCTGCAGACCGCGGAGAAAGGCATCGCGTGGCTGCGGCTAGCAGTCGCCGGCCGGGCCGGCCACGGTTCCCAGATCAACACTGACAACGCGGTGACCACGCTGGCGGCCGCCGTTGCCCGGATCGGGGCCCACCAGTGGCCGATCGAACTTACCGACACCACCCGCCGCTTCCTGGACGGCGTAACCGAGCTGACCGGCGTCGAATTCGATCCGGACAATCCGGAGATCCTGCTCAAGGAACTGGGTACCCTGGCCCGCTTTGTGGGCGCCACGCTGCAGAACACTTCCAACCCGACGGTATTGAAGGCCGGCTACAAAGAGAACGTGATTCCCGGTTTTGCCGAGGCACGGATCGATGCCCGGACGCTGCCCGGACAGGAAGAGCTGGTGCTGGCCACCATCCGCGAACTCGCGGGTGAAGGCGTGGAGGTCAGTTACGTGCACCAGGACAGGTCGCTGGAGGTGCCGTTCGCCGGAAACCTGGTCGACGCCATGATCGACTCGCTCGTACATGAGGATCCCGACGCCGTGGTGCTGCCGTACACGCTTTCCGGCGGGACGGACAACAAAGCGCTGGCGAGGCTGGGCATCACCGGCTATGGCTTCGCGCCGCTGCGGTTGCCCGACGACTTGGATTTCACCGGAATGTTCCATGGCGTGGACGAACGCGTGCCGGTGGACTCGCTGAAGTTCGGCACGCGCGTCCTGGAGCGACTGCTCACCACCTACTGATCTCTTGGATAACGACGACGAAAGGACCACCGGCATGCCTGCCAGTGTTGACGATCTGCTCCCCGATGCCCTGCTGGAAACCATCAGGGGACGGGCCGCAGGCTACGACGAAGCGAACAGCTTCTTCCATGAAGACTTCGCGGACCTCGTCGAGGCGGGCTACCTGAAGATGTTCGTGCCGGAGGAGTACGGCGGACCGGGCTACTCGCTCGAAGAGGTTGTCAGGGCGCAGATGCGGCTGGCCACGGCAGCTCCGGCCACGGCGCTGGCGGTCAACATGCACCTGGTGTGGACCGGGGTCGCCCGCGTCCTCAAGGCCCGCGGCGACGACACAATGGACTACGTCCTGGCGGAGGCAGGCCGGGGCGAAGTCTTCGGTTTCGGTGTCTCCGAGGCCGGCAACGACCAGGTCCTGTTCGATTCCCGTACCGTGGCCGCGCCCCGCGAGGACGGCGGCTACGGATTCACCGGCACGAAGGTTTTCACCAGCCTCTCGCCGGCCTGGACCAGGCTGGGCGTCTTCGGGCGGGACGATTCCGGCCCGGCGCCCCAACTGGTGTGGGCGTTCATCGACCGGGACAAGCCCGGCTACCGGATCAAAGATGACTGGAACACGCTGGGCATGCGGGCCAGCCAGTCCAATACGACGGTGCTGGAAGGTGCCGTCGCGGCGCCGGAGAAGGTTTTCCGGAAGCTGCCGGTGGGACCCAACCCGGATCCGTTGATCTTCGGCATCTTTGCGTGCTTCGAAATCCTGCTCTCCTCCGTCTATGCCGGAATCGGCGCCCGCGCCCTGGACCTGGCCGTGGCAGCCGTTCACCGCCGTCGTTCCCTGAAAACGGGTAAGAGCTACGCCCAGGATCCGGACATCCGCTGGCGTGTGGCCGATGCCGCGTTGGCCATGGACGGGCTGTACCCGCAACTGACCGCCCTTGCCCGCGACGTGGACACGCAGGCCGACCACGGCAAGTTCTGGTTCGCCAAACTTGCCGGCATCAAGATCAGGGCGACCGAAACTGCCAAGGACGTGGTGGAGAAGGCAGTGCGCGTCTCCGGCGGCGGCGGATACTTCCGCGGCGGCGAACTGGAGAGGCTGTACCGCGACGTTTTGGCAGGGCTGTACCACCCCTCGGACGACGAGTCCGCGCACAGCACCGTCGCCACGGCCTGGCTGGGGCCGTTGGACGACTGACGCAACGGCGCGTACCGCCTGGCCTGAGGGTCAGGCGGTACGTTCGACTTTGAGCACCCGACGGCGGAGCCAGTACTTCCGGCTGCCGCCCAGGTACAACCGGCTGCGGACCAGGTCCCACTTGCCGTACTCGGCGTGGTCGGTCAGTGCGCGGCGGGCTTCGCCGATGGATTCGTCTTTGTTCACCGTCAGGACCAGGTACTCGTACTGCCGGGCATAGTCGCGTTCACGGGTCACGGCGGCACCCAGAAATTGTTCTCTCATTGCCCTCCTGTTCTCTTCACTTATTCTCCACATAGCGGCTAACGTCTACAGCATGAGCATTGATCCGCGCGTCGCACTTGAGTCATTGGTATCCGCCCTGCAAGAGCATCTGGCCGCCGCCTCCAGCCGCCGGGGTGATGACGATCCTGCCGTGGAAGCAGCGTTCTCGTCCATCATGGAATCGTTCGAGACGTACGAGGACGCGCTCTACGATGCGTACGGCGAAGTGACGCCGCTGGTCATCTACGACGAGTCGGACGACGAAGGAACAGACGACCCCGGCGACGTGGTGGATCCCTTCGACGACGATTTGGAGATCGAAGAAAAGTAGCATACGCCCATCCGCCGGCACCGGGTAGGGCGTTTCGCGGCGCCTGCTCCCGGTTGCCGCCCTGAAACCGCGCCCTGAGGCCGCTTGCTTGGTGCAGCCGGCCTACGGCGCGGAAATTTCGTCCAGCACCTGGGCGATTTCGGCGGGCAAGGCATTCAGGGGAGCGTTCAGGATGTCTTCCAGCTGGGCGGGCGTCCGTGGTCCGACCACCGCCGTGCCGACGGCCGGCCGCTGCAGCACCCAGCTCAACGCCAGGTCCAGCGGCTGAACGTCCAGGCCGCGCGCCGCCGTGGCCAATGCATCGACGATCCTGGCCGGCCGGCCCGCCAGATACGGTTCCACGTAGCCGGCGCGGTGCTCTGAGGCAGCACGGGAGTCGGCGGGTGTGCCGGTGCGGTACTTGCCGGTCAGCACGCCGCGTCCCAACGGCGACCAGGCCATCAGGCCCGGTCCCAGCGCGGTTGCGGCCGGAATGACTTCATGTTCGGGGCGGCGCTGCAGCAGCGAATACTCGTTCTGCACGGCGACCAACGGAACCGGGCTGATCGAGACCGCCCGGGCCAACTGCCAACCGGAATAGTTGGACACGCCGACATAGCGGGCGCGGCCGGAGGACACCGCGTGCTCAAGGGCCGAGAGGGTCTCTTCCAGCGGCGCAGCGCCGTCGTCCCAGAGATGGACCAGCCACAGGTCCAGGTAGTCAGTGCCAAGCCGTGCCAAGCTGGCATCCAGGCTGCGCAGCATGGCCCCTCTGGACGTATCCACCTCGCGCCGGCCCTCGCTGCGCGTGACACCCGCCTTGGAAACCACCAGCACTTCCTGCCGGGGGACCAGCTCGCCCAGGAACGTACCCAGCATCGCCTCGCTGCGGCCTTCTGCATAGGGGGCAGCGGTGTCCAGCAAGGTGCCGCCGGCATCCAGGTAGGCGCGCAGCATGGTGCCGGCGGCTTCCTCGTCCGTCTCTTCTCCCCAGGTCATCGTTCCCAGCGATAGTTGCGGGACCTTCAGCCCGCTGTTTCCCAAGCGCTTGTGCTCCATAGAGCCAGCTTATGGCCTGCAGTGCCGGGCCCTTGGCAACGGCCCGCCGCCCATCGCGTCCGCGGATAGGGAACAGCGGCGTACCCTCAGGCCGCGACGGCATCTTTGCCACAGCGGCTGTGTCAGTTTCCGTTCCCGGGGCCCGCGTGCCATAAGGTCGAGGATGTGAATTGGCTAGAAGCAATCCTTTTGGGGCTCGTGCAGGGCCTGACCGAGTTCCTCCCGATCTCGTCCAGCGCACATCTGCGCATCGTCGGCGAGTTCATGCCCGGTGCCTCCGACCCCGGGGCTGCCTTCACCGCCATCACGCAGCTGGGCACTGAGACGGCTGTTGTCGTCTATTTCTGGCGCGATATTGTCAACATCATCAAGGCTTGGTTCGGCTCGCTCACCGGCAGAGTGCCGCGCAGCGATCCCGACGCCCGGATGGGCTGGCTGGTGATCATCGGTTCGGTTCCCATCGCTGTGCTGGGGCTGTTGTTCCAGGACCAGATTGAATCCACCTTCCGCAGCCTGTGGATCGTGGCCACCATGCTGATTGTCTTTGGCCTGTTCCTGGCCGTCGCCGACTCCCTCGGCCGCCAGACCCGGACGCTGGACAAACTCACGTACAAGCACGGCATCCTCTACGGCCTGGCCCAGGCGCTGGCTCTGATCCCGGGTGTCTCCCGCTCCGGCGGCACCATCACCGCCGGCCTGCTGATGGGCTACACCCGCGAGGCGGCCGCGCGCTATTCGTTCCTGCTGGCCATCCCGGCGGTCTTCGCCTCGGGCCTGTACCAACTGGCCAAGAGCTTCGGCGAGCCCGGACCGTACGGGCTGGGGGAGACAGCGCTGGCCACCGTGGTGGCATTCGGCGTGGGCTTCGTGATCATCGGCTGGTTCCTCAAGTATGTATCCACCCGCAGCTACCGGCTGTTCGTGTGGTACCGGATCGCCCTGGGTACGCTGCTGTTCGTGCTGCTGGGCTTCGGAGCCATCAACGCCTGACACGCGGGAATTTATCCGGCTCCTGCGTCCTTAAACGTTAGGAGCTTTAATGTACGACGGCGGATCGGGGCTTTCTGCATCCGGTCCGCCTCACTGGAAGGAAACTCAAGAGTGCTTGGTTGGAATGCCCGTGCCGTCCCCGAAATTCCGGGCGGCAAAGACGAACTGACCATCCACGACACCTCCGTGGGGTCGCTGGTCCGGCTTGGGGCGTCCTCCACCGCGAGCCTCTACGTCTGCGGCATCACCCCCTATGACGCCACCCACATGGGCCATGCTGCCACGTACGTGGCGTTCGATCTGCTCAACCGCTATTGGCGCGATGCCGGCCGCACGGTCACCTACGTGCAGAACGTCACGGACATCGATGATCCCCTGCTGGAACGTGCGTCGGCCACCGGCATGGACTGGCAGATCCTGGCCAAGGACCAGACCGAACTGTTCCGCTCCGACATGGAAGAGCTGAACGTGATCCCGCCCGAGCAGTATGTGGGCGCGGTGGAAGCCATCCAGTGGATTGTCCCGGCGGTGGAGGATCTGCTGGCCCGGGGCCTTGCCTACCGGGTGCCCGGAACCAACGGCGAACCCGACGGCGATGTCTACTTCGACTCCGTTGCCGCCGCCGGTCCGGGCTGGCACAACGGCGCCACGTCCCGCTTGACCGAAGCGGACATGCTGCCGCTCTTCGCCGAACGCGGCGGAGACCCTGAACGGCCGGGCAAGAAGCACCCCCTGGACGCGCTGTTGTGGCGCGTTGCCCGCGAGGGCGAGCCCGAGTGGCCGGGTGCCTCACTGGGCGATGGCCGACCCGGCTGGCACATCGAGTGTTCGGTGATTGCGCGCAAATTCCTGCCGGAGACCTTCGATGTCCAGGCCGGCGGGTCCGACCTGAGCTTCCCGCACCACGAAATGAGCGCCGGCCATGCCTACGCCATGTCCGGCGAGCCGTTGGCCAAACACTTTGTGCATGCCGGCATGGTCGGACTCGACGGCGAGAAGATGAGCAAGTCCAAGGGCAATTTGGTACTGGTCTCGGCGCTTCGAAAAGAAGGCGTGGAGCCTGCAGCAATCCGCACCGTGCTGCTGGGACAGCACTACCGCAGCGACTGGTTCTGGACCGGGGAACTGCTCCGGCAGGGCCAGGCCCGGCTTGCTGCCTGGCGGGGCGCGGCCCGCTACGTGCAGGCAGAACAGGTACCCGAGCTCGCGCACCAGATCCGCCGCGCGCTCTCCAACGACCTCAACGCCCCGGCCGCCCTGGCCGAGATCGACGGCTTTGCCGAGCACTCCCGCCAGCAGGCGGACGGACAGACCCGCGACGGCGCGGAACAGTTTGCAGCCCTGCTCGACGCATTGCTCGGCATCCGGCTGTAGTTTCGCAGGAGGCTGCCGGCAGCCCGGCTACTCTTTGCCCCGCTTTTTGAGGTAGCGCTCGAATTCGCGGGCAATGGACTCGCCGGTGGCCTCCGGCAGTTCTGCGGTGTCCTTGGCCTCTTCGAGTTGCCGCACGTAGGCAGCGACTTCGGGGTCCTCGGTGGCCAGTTCGTCGACTCCGCGCTCCCAGGCTTCGGCCTCTTCGCTGAGGGCCGACACTTCCAGCGGAACCTGCAGGATGTCCTCCAGCCGGTGCAGCAGCGCAAGCTCTGCCTTGGGGGAGGGCGACTGGCCCACGTAGTGCGGCACAGCGGCCCACACAGACATGGTCGGAATGCCAGCCAGCGACGCCACATCGGCCAGTACTCCCACGATCCCGGTGGGGCCCTCGTATTGGCTGGATTCGGTGTTCAGTGCGCGCCGGACGTCATCGTCGTCGCTGGTGATGGTCACGGGGATGGGACGCGTATGCGGCACATCAGCCAGAAGTGCGCCCACCAGGATAATGCAATCCACACCCAGTTCCTCGGCGTGGGCCAACAGCTCGGCGGTGTAGGCACGCCAGCGGTAGGACGGCTCCACGCCATGCACAAAGACGATGTCGATTTGGCTGCCGGGGATGCTGCTGCGGGTGAGCTTCGTCGTCGGCCATTTGATCCGGCGTTCCCCGGAGCCGGTCCGATGCACCACCGGCCGGGTGAATTGAAAATCGTAGTAGAGGTCCGGGTCCACGGTGGCCACCTTGTGGCTGTCCCACAGCCGGCTGAGGTACTTGACGGCATCGGTCGCGGCTTCTCCGGCGTCGTTCCACCCTTCGAAGGCAGCCAGCATCACGGTGTAACGCCGCGGCGCCTCGCCGGTCTTGGCCTTCGGGAACAGCAAATGCAGGCCGTGCTGCTCGCCGGCATCATCCATGGGCAGGTCGCCACTGTCCTGAGTACTCACGGTTTCACCCTAATCCTCCCGACACGGCTTGTCAGTGAGCTGTCATTCGATTCGCGTAGAGCATAGCCAGCGGATTCTGCTGCCGGGAGCCGGGCCCGAGCGGCGCCTGAAGGGACCGTAGACTGGGATTATGCCCGCACTTGACCCTTCCCCAGCCGCGTCCAGCGTCCCTCCGTACGGCCTGCAGGCGGTGTTCTGGGATATGGACGGAACGCTTGTTGACACTGAGCCCTACTGGATCGAGGCCGAATCCGAACTCGTCGCCTCCTACGGCGGCGTGTGGAACGAGGAGCTGGGCAAAAAACTGGTGGGAAACGCCTTGGAAACATCCGCTGCCGTGCTGCAGCAGGCGGGCGTGGATCTGGGCATCCGTGAGATCGTCGACCGGCTGATTGACGCCGTTACCGAGCGTGTCCGCCAACGCATCCCGTGGCGCCCCGGGGCACGGGAGCTGCTCGCAGGGCTGGTCGAGCAGGGGATTCCGGCAGTACTGGTGACCATGAGTGAGACGAAGCTGGCCGACGAGGTGGTCCGGGCGCTGCCCGAAGGAAGCTTCAGCCACCTCGTCACCGGTGACATGGTTGAACACGGCAAACCGCATCCGGAACCGTACCAACGGGCTTTCGACTGGCTCTGTGCCGAACTGCCCGGCGCCGACAAGCAGTATGTTGTTGCGCTCGAGGATTCGGTTCCAGGGGTCGCGTCCGCCGAAGCCGCGGGCCTGGTGACCGTGGCCATCCCGCATGTGGTGCCCGTTCCACCCGCCCCCGGACGTACGCACTGGGAGAGCCTGTCCGGCAAGGGCCTAAAGGATCTGGAGCGCCTGGTGCGTGCCTCCGAGGAAGCAGGAGTATGAGCCCGCAGACCCCCCGGCCGTCCGGGGAGAAGGAACGCAGCGAAGGCATTCCCCTGGGACGCATGTTCGGCGTTCCGGTGGTGCTGGCCTGGTCCTGGTTCGTCATCGCCGCCTTCATCGTGCTGGTCTTCGGCCCCCAGGTGCAGCGCCTGATGCCGGAAATTGGCGTCGGCGCCTACGCGGTGGCCCTTGGCTATGCGCTGCTGCTGCTGTTCTCGGTGCTGGTGCACGAACTCGCCCACGCCCTGACAGCACGGACCTTTCATTGGCCCTCCGCCAAGATCGTGCTCAATCTGTGGGGCGGCCACACCCAGTTCGACAACTTCAATGCCACACCGGGCAAGTCCCTGCTGGTGGCTCTCTCCGGCCCCGTGGCCAACTTCGCACTGGCCGGGCTCGGTTCGCTCGTCCTGCCGCTGTTCCGCGGCGAACCGATTCCGTACCTGCTGACCGACATCTTCATCTGGGCAAACTTCCTGGTGGCGATTTTCAATATCCTGCCGGGCCTGCCGCTGGACGGCGGACGGCTGGTGGAGACCGCTGTCTGGAAACTGACAGGCAGCCAGGAAAAGGGCACCGTCGCCGCGGGCTGGGCCGGCCGCGTCATCGTGGTGCTGCTGGTGATCGGCGTCGTGGGCATCCCGTGGCTGCGCGGCGGGACGCCGGACCTGCAACTGGTGGTGCTCATGGTGCTGGTCTGCGGTTTCCTCTGGATGGGCGCAAGTTCAGCCATTTCACACGCCCGGATGCGGCTCCGCCTGCCTTCTGTCAGCGCCGGGCAGCTCAAGCTACCGGCGACCTCGCTGCCCGCCACCGCGACGGTCGACCAGGTGCAGCAGGCTCTCCAACGGCACCCCGGGCTCTCAGTGGTGCTCACCGCCAGCACCGGCCAGCCCGAAGCAGTAGTGGACAGCGCCGCGCTGAGCCAGGTGCCGCCGTCGGCCGCTGCCCAAACCCCGGCCGCCGCCGTCTCCCGGGCCCTGGCGCCGGGAGCCTACGTCCCGGAGCTTGCCGCCGGCCAGGAGCTGGTGCAGTATCTGGCCCGCCTGGCGGGCAGCGAGTACGCCGTGATCGACGGCGAAGGCCGGGTCACCGGGGTG
>NZ_JBNHHB010000189.1:0-9912 GCF_059091905.1 Arthrobacter sp. Dra40 | reverse complement strand
GCACCGAACGCGGCGCGAAGTTTTCGGAGGCAATCATTTCAAGGGTGTCGCGCTGGCGGCCGAGTTCGGCGTCGATAACAGCGGCGATTTCAGGATCAACCTGGGACAGCGGCAGATCGGTCACAGAGGGCGTGGAAGTCACGGGGGAGAATCTCCTGGGTGGTGGGTTGTCTCACTGCTACAGGCCAGATTACCGGCTGCAGGTACCACACGCATGGCGCATGACCTGTCCGGGACACACTCCGGCCAGAACGTGACCTATCGTCCCAGGCGTGCGATCCGTGGTCGGCACGTGCAGGAGCGGTGGCGGGGCCCTCGTTCCTGCTGCCGCTTCCTGGTGGTATCCCACCTAACGCCAGTCGCGGCGAGCCAATCCTAGCAGTCAGTCACCGGCCGGCCGGTCCGAGAGCGTGACTTTCACACTCCGCGTTTCACCCGCGCGCTGCACATCCATGGTCACGGTATCCCCCGGATTGTGCCGGCGGACGGCTGCCAGCAGGTCTTCGGCCGTGGCCAGCGCTTTATCGTCCAGCTTCAGCAGCACATCCCCTGGGCGGATTCCGGCTTTGTCCGCCGGGCCGCCGCGGGTGACTGACAGCGCCACGACGCCTTCCGTCTGCCGCATCCCCAACTGCTGGGCGATGGCCGGGGTGATGGTGGCCGGAGCAAGCCCCACGAAAGCATGCGTAGCGGTCCCGTTCTCCAGCAGCTCCTTGGCCACTTCCTGCGCCGTTTCGGCGGGAATGGCGAACCCCAGCGACACCGCGCCCGCTTCCGGCGGAATGTACGCCTCGCTGATCCCCACCACCTGGCTCTGGGCATTGACGACGGCGCCGCCAGAGTTGCCGGGGCTGATGGGCGCATCGGTTTGAATCAGGTCCACCAGCGCCAGGCTCGACGACGACGAACCGGGAATGGAACGGTGCAGGCCGGAGATGATGCCTGCCGTGGCGGTATTTTCGAACCCCAGCGGCGACCCGATCACCACGGCCAGTTCGCCGATCCTCGGCAGCTTGGGGGCAAACTCCACGGCCGGCAACCCCTTGCGTTCGGTCCGGATCAGCGCCAGGTCGGACACAGCATCGGTTGCCAGGACCTTGCCTGCGACGCGCTGCCCGTCAGCGAAGGCGACCTCTACGTTGGTGCTTTTCCCGACCACATGTTGATTGGTCAGAATCAGCCCGTCCGCGGAATAGACCACGCCGCTGCCCAGGCCGCCGTCGGTAAAGACCGTCACCACGGACGGTCCCAGATTCTCCACGATCTGCGGAATCCCTCCGGCTGGCTGCCCTCCCCCTGTTGGGCTGCTCGCGCTTGTTGGGCTGCTCGCGCTTGTTGGGCTGCTCGCGCTGTCCTGAACCTGCCCGGCTGCGCCCCCTGTCCCCGTCGGTTCCCCGCTGCTTTGGCCGGTGCAACCGGCGAGGCCAGCCAGGAGGGCGGCGACCAGCAAAACACGCCCCGCTTCGCCCAGCCGATTCCGAAGTTGTGTCATGGCAGGGACCTCCGTCTTCGCTGCTGCCACCCTAACGCCAACGGGTCCTCCGGAAAACCGCTTCCCGCGGCCAACCGCGCCGGGAGGCCGGATCCACTGAAGAACCCGATCCGGCAGCGGGCTGCGGTGCGGAATACCCCGACGGCGTAAACCGTTGCACGCAACAGTAGTTGAAGTGTCAACAATCCGGAGGGGAGCATCGTGACGAACCAGCCAGACGGTGACGTCGCGCGACCGCGGCAGGCCGAGGCGGACCGGGGAGCTCGGCTGCGGACCCAGGGAACCCGCGATGCCCGGCAACCGCTGCAGACGGTGGTGATCGGCGCCGGTCAGGCCGGATTGAGCGCCGCCTACCGGCTGGCCCGCCGCCGATTGGTCCCCGAACAGGACTTCGTGGTCCTCGATGCCAATGATGGTCCGGGCGGGGCCTGGCGCCACCGCTGGCCCTCGCTGACCTTCGACGCCGCGCACGGCCTGCACGACCTACCGGGCCTGCCGCTGGGGGTTCCGGACCCGCGGGAGCCGTCCTCCGCCGTCGTCCGCCGTTACTACGGCGCCTACGAGCAGCGATTCGATCTTCCGGTGCACCGTCCGGTGCGCGTAACGTCCGTTGACGACGACGGCGCTTTCCTGCGGGTGCGCAGCGACACCGGCGACGAGTGGCTGGCGCGCACGGTTATCAGCGGCACCGGCACGTGGGACAGGCCGTACTGGCCGCACTACCCGGGCCGGGAGACTTTCCGCGGCCGCCAGCTGCACACCCGGGATTTCTGGTCCGCCGGTGACTTCCGCGGGCAGCGGGTGCTGGTGGTCGGTGGCGGGACGTCGGCCCTGCAATTCCTGCTGCAGCTGGATGCGGCGGGCGCCGACACGCTCTGGTCCACCCGCCGCGACCCCGATTTCACTGCCACCCCCTTCGACATGGAATGGGGCGTCGACGTGGAACGCAGGGTCAGCGAGCGCACGCGGGCAGGCCTGCCGACCCTCAGCGTGGTCGCCGCCACCGGGCTGCCGCTGACGGAGACCTACCAAAAGGGCATCGACGACGGCGTCCTCGTCTCGCGCGGCAAGCTGGCCCGCATCACCGAGCACGGCGTCGAATTCGCTGACGGCTCGGTCGAAGACGTGGACGTGATCCTCTGGGCTACCGGATTCCGGCCGTCCCTGGACCATCTGGCACCGCTGCGCCTGCGGGAACCGGGCGGTGGGATCATGATGGCTGACGACGGGGTCTCGGTGGTCAAGGAACCGCGCCTGTTCCTGGTCGGATATGGCGCATCTGCGTCCACCGTCGGCGCCACCCGGGCCGGCCGTGCTGCCGCCGCAGCGGCCGGTAAGTACCTTGCCGCTGAAGACCAACGCCAGCCGGTACCCTAGGACTCGTGACTGAAGCTCCCGCCGCCACCGCCTACACCCTTACCCTTTCCTGCCCGGACCGTCCCGGCATCGTGCATGCCGTCGCCGGCGTCCTCGCCGGGGCCGGCGGAAACATCACCGACTCGCAGCAGTACGGCAGCCCGCAGTCGGGCCGGTTCTTCATGCGCGTGGCCGTTGCCACCGACCTGTCCTACACCGAACTCCACGACCGGCTGCAGCCGGTAGCGCAGGAGTTCGGCATGGACTGGAAGCTGCGCCGCGAGGGCGTCAAGATGCGCACGCTGCTGATGGCCTCCAAGTCCGCGCACTGCCTGAACCACCTGCTGTTCCTGCAACGCTCCGGCACGCTGCCGATCGAGATCCCCGCCATCGTCTCCAACCACCAGGACCTGGCCGAACTGGCAGCCTTCTACGGGATCCCCTTCCACCACATCCCCGCCACGCCGGAGACCAAACCGCAGGCGGAACAAGCACTGCTGGACCTTGCCGCGCAGCACGAGGTGGAGCTGGTGGTGCTGGCGCGCTACATGCAGGTGCTGAGTAACGGGCTCTGCAGCGAACTGGCCGGCAAGGCCATCAACATCCACCATTCGTTCCTTCCCAGCTTCAAGGGCGCCAGGCCGTACCACCAGGCCCATGCCCGCGGCGTGAAGCTGATCGGCGCCACCGCCCACTACGTCACCGGAGACCTGGACGAGGGCCCGATCATCGACCAGGAAGTCATCCCGGTCCGCCACGCCCACACCGCCGAGCAATTCGTGGCGCTGGGCCGCGACGTCGAATCCGGCACGCTGGCCCGCGCGGTGCAGTGGCACGCCGAACACCGCGTGCTGATGGACGGCACCCGCACTGTCGTCTTCAACTAAGGGAACCTCGAGCCAGGACGACGGCGGTGCCCGCCGCTTTGCGGCAGCCGCTCCAACGCGGGCAGACGCGGCGCCGGCCGCTGGGCCGGGCCCGGCCCCAGGCGTACGCTCAACGGATGGGCAACCATGAACCTGAGCTGAACGCGTTCCCTGACCGGCAGGCGCCCGACCGCGAGCTGCCCGGGCAGGATCCGCAGCCGGACGCAGCCGGGCAGGATCCGCAGCGGGACGCAGCCGGGCAGGATCCGCAGCGGGACGCAGCGCGGCAGGAGTTTATTGCTTCCCTTATCGCGGCAAGGCGCCACAGCGTGCTGGAAATCGGCTGTGGTGTCGGCACCGACGGACTCGCCTTCAAGGCCGCGGGAATCCATTACACCGGCATCGACCTGTCCGAGCAGAATGTGCGGCTGGCCCGGGCCAAGCACCTGGAAGCAGTTGTTGGCTCCGCCCGCGAACTGCAGTTCGCCAGCGGCACGTTTTCTGCCGGCTGGAGCATGGGCACGCTGCTGCACGTTCCCGACCAGGACCTGCCGGATGTCCTCGCCGAGACCATGCGGGTTTTGGCCCAGGGCGCTCCGCTGGCGGTCGGGCTCTGGTCCGGCGAGGACGAAGAAGGGATTGTCGACGACGACTGTGAACCGCACCGCTTCAGTAGCCGCCGCAGCGACGACAGCGTCCGCCGTCGCTTCGGGGAGCACGGCCTGATCTCCGGGTTCACCACGTGGGAGCGGGCGGACATCGGCCGGCACTACCAGTTCTTCATCCTGACCAAACCTTGACCCGGCGGACGCGGTGGACGCCACGGCCGTCACTAACACAATGCAGCGCATCCAGTGTGGCTAGGCTGGTGGGATGGCCCACATCATCACCATCTCCGGCATGCTGCCAGCCGTCGACCTGTCCGCCTTCGTCGCCCCCACCGCCACGCTCAGCGGAGACGTAGCGCTGGCCGCTGACTCCAGCGCCTTCTACGGCGTCAGCGTCCGCGGGGACACGGCGCCCATCCGTGTCGGCGAGCGCAGCAACCTGCAGGACAACGTGGTCCTGCACGCAGACCCCGGGTTCCCCTGTACCGTCGGCGCTGGCGTCAGCGTCGGCCACGGCGCCGTGGTCCACGGCTGCACCGTCGAAGACAACTGCCTGATCGGTATGAGCGCCACCATCATGAATGGCGCCGTGGTGGGCGAGGGCTCCCTGGTGGCCGCCGGCGCCGTCGTCTTGGAGGGAACCCGAATCCCGCCTCGTTCGCTGGTCGCGGGCGTCCCCGCCAAGGTCCGCCGCGAGCTGACCGAGGACGAATACCAGTCGGTCCTGGACAACGCCGCCCGCTACGTCGAACTCGCCGCCCTGCACCGCGACGCGCTCGACGACGCCGCCGCGGAGTAAGGGGTGGTCGCTCCAGCAGCCGAGGCCGGCTGGAGCCGGTGTCCGGCGCCGCTCACACAATGGATTGTCGAGAGCTGCCCGGCCGGGTCAAGCGACACCGAAACCGTCTGCCCCGGCCCATCCGTGCTCTTTCGCCAGTCCCGACGCCGCATCTCGACCGGTATTGCGTTAACTTCTTGACTGCAATTGCGCGCTGACGCACGCTTTTGTGTATGCCAGCCGATCCGCCGTCCCCTCTCCAGGCCGCACAGCACCCTGTCCCGCCCGGTGCCCAGCACAGGCCAGGGTCGCAGAGTGCCTTGCGGCGACGCAACAGCCAGCGGGTCCTGCAAGCACTGATCGCCCGCGGTCCGCTGACGCAGGCCGAACTGTCCCGGCAGACGGGGCTGTCCACCGCTACCGTATCCAACATCGTCAAGGCCATGGCTGACGACGGCTTGGTCAGCACCGCCCCCACCACCAGCTCCGGCCGCCGCGCCTTGTCGGTCATGATCGACGGCCGCGGTGCCGTCGCCGTCGGAGTGGATTTCGGCCGCCGCCACGTCCAGGTCGTCCTGGTGAGCCTGGACCATCAAGTGCTCGCCGCGGACGCCGTCGAACTGCCGCTTGGCCACGGCGCCGAGCAGGGCATCGACGCCGCCGCCCGGTTGGTGCAGCGGTTGCTGGATGAAAGCTCGGTATCCCCCGAGGCGGTGCTCGGCGTGGGCGCCGGCATCCCGGGGCCGATCGATCGCAGGACCGGCACGGTGATCCACGGCGCCATTCTGCCCGAGTGGGTGGGCCTCAATTTGCTCGCCCGGCTGCAGGAGCGGTTCGGGGCGGCAGTGTTCGTGGACAACGACGCGAACCTGGGCGCACTGGCCCAAGTCAGTTGGGGCGCCTACCAGCACGCGCAGAATCTGATCTTCGTGAAAATCGGATCCGGGATCGGCGCCGGGCTGATCCTCAACGGCGAGCTCTATTACGGGCATGTTGGAGTCACGGGCGAAATCGGCCATGCCACCGTTGCCGAACACGGGGTCATCTGCCGCTGCGGCAACCGCGGCTGCCTGGAGACCGTCGCCTCCACGTCCACCATGATCGACTTGCTCAGCCACGGCCGCAGCCAACCGATCGGCACTGAGGACATCGTGCGGGACGCCTTGAACGGCGACCCGGCCGCCCTGCGCGTGATCGATGATGCCGGACTGGCAGTGGGGCGGGCACTTGCCAATGTCTGCAACCTGCTCAACCCGGAAATCATCGTGGTCGGCGGCCCCCTGACGGGCCTGGGCAGCATCCTGCTGGACCCGATTCGGCGCGGACTGCTGCGCCATGCAGTCCCAGTGGTCGGCGAATCGACCGAACTGGCCATGTCCACCCTGGGCAGCCAGGCGGAGGCGCTGGGAGCTGCCACGCTGGTGCTTCAACAGGCCGAATTGCCGTTCGATTGAGCGCCCGGGGGTGGCCGGTACCGCACCCCTCTTTGCGTTCAACTCTTGACGACAACGACTGTGACGGAGTTAACTGCCGTACAAGCCACACATCCGTGTGCGGGTCGTGCAGACCCCGTGGCCACAGACTGTTGATTTGATGGAGGCGTTATGCGACGCATATCTTTGCTCGCCGGCGTGGCGGCCGCGGGTTTGCTCCTGTCCGCGTGCGGCGGCGGAAGCGCGGTTGAGGATGCCAACCCCTCGGAAGCGTCGGGGTCGGTAGGAGTCTTCACCTGGTGGGCGGACGGTTCCGAGAAGGTCGGGCTCGATGCGCTGGTGAACATTTTCACCAAGCAGTACCCGAACCTTAAGTTCGACAACCTCGCGGTCGCCGGCGGCGCCGGCAGCCAGGCCAAGAGCGTGCTGGCGGCAAACCTGAAGTCGGGCA
Source organism: Arthrobacter sp. Dra40 (assembly GCF_059091905.1). Lineage (NCBI taxonomy): Bacteria > Bacillati > Actinomycetota > Actinomycetes > Micrococcales > Micrococcaceae > Arthrobacter > Arthrobacter sp. Dra40. Next base: position 2,928 of record NZ_JBNHHB010000189.1, on the reverse strand, counting down.
ACCCGCCGGACTCGTTCCAGGCACACGCAGGCGCCGAGCTGCAGGACTACATCGCCGCCGACCAGCTCGAAGACCTCAGCCCGTTCTACGAGGACGCGAAGCTGAACGAGGCCTTCCCCCAAGACTTGCTGGACCGCCTGACCGTCGACGACAAGATCTACTCCGTTCCGTCGAACATCCACCGGGCCAACGTTGTTTGGGCCAACGTGGACGTGCTGAAGAAGGCCGGCCTGGATCCGGCCAGCCCGCCGAAGGATCTGGATGCCTGGTTCTCCGACATGGACAAGATCAAGGCCTCCGGCAAGACGCCATTGGCCGTGGCGGGAACCTGGACCCAGGTACAGCTGTTCGAGAACATCCTGCTGGCCACCCTCGGCGCCAAAGGCTACAACGGCCTCTGGGACGGCACGACCGACTGGGCCGGTGCCGACGTGACCAAGGCCATCGAGAACTACAAGAAGGCCCTCAGCTACACCAACTCGGACCGCGACACGCTCAGTGACTGGGGTCCGGCCACGCAGTTGGTGGAAGACGGCGCGGCCGCCTACAACGTGATGGGTGACTGGGCCGAGGCAAAGTTCTCGCAGGACGGCAAGAAGCCCGGCGAGGACTACGTCTACTTCCCCACCCCCGGGACCGACGGGATCTTCGACTTCCTGGCCGACTCGTTCACGCTGCCCAAGGGCGCTCCCAACCCTGACGGAGCCAAGGCGTGGCTGACCACCATCTCCAGCGTTGAAGGCCAGCAGGCATTCAACGCGGCCAAGGGCTCCATCCCGGCCCGCACGGACGTGCCCAGCGACAAGTTCGGCGAGTACCAAAAGAGCGCCATCAAGGACTTCTCGTCCGACACCATCGTGTCCTCGCTGGCGCATGGAGCCGCAGTGCCAGTGGCCTGGTTGAACGAACTGAGCACGGCAGTGAGCAAGTTCGGCGGCCCGCAGGATGTGGCAGCGCTGCAGGATTCGGCGGCGTCCATCGCCACGAAGTTCAAGCAGTAACCAGGACGGCCCGGAGGGGCGGGCGCGGCACCACCACCGCGTCCGCCCTCCCGTCCCACCCGGCGTGCCCCTGCGGCACAAGGAGAATCCATGTTCAAGAAAGTCAAGACCTGGGGCCCGGCGCTGGCCCTGATCTCCCCTACCCTGATCCTGCTGGCCATCTTTGTCTATGCGCTGATTGCCGAAAACATCCGCATTTCGATGACCAACCAGCACACCGCCCGGCCGTCGTCGGACTTCGTCGGCATGGAAAACTACTTCAGGCTGTTCGGGGACGCCGACTTCCAGCACGCGCTGCGCAACCTGCTTCTGCTGACGGTGGTGTTCCTGGCCGGAACGCTGATCTTCGGCTTCCTCTGGGCCTGGATCCTGGAGCGGCCGCGATTCGGCGAAGGGTTCTTCCGCTCCGTCTACCTCTTCCCCATGGCGGTGTCCTTCATCGCCTCGGGCGTGGTCTGGCGCTGGCTGCTGTCCAGCCTGCAGACCGACCAGTCCGGGGGCGAGCGCGCCACCGGACTGAACCGGCTGCTGGACAGCGTCGGGCTCGGCTTCCTGCAGAACAGCTGGTGGTCGGACCCCAACTGGGGCATTGCCGCGATTGCTGTACCTGCCGTCTGGCAGCTGTCCGGCTATGTGATGGCCCTGTTCCTGGCCGGCTTCCGCGGCATCCCCGACGAACTGCGCGAAGCGGCGCGGATTGACGGCTGCAGCGAATGGAAACTGTACCGGCACGTGATCTTTCCGCAGTTGAGCCCCGTGATGCTCTCGGCCGTCATCATCATCGGCCACATGTCGCTCAAGCTGTTCGACCTGATCCGCGCAATTGTGCCGGACGCCAACACCTACGACATCCAGGTCCCGGCGACCATGATGTGGGTCAAGTACATCGGCAGCGACTACGCCGATTCGGCCGCGATCGGCACCATCATGCTGGTGCTGGTCGCACTGGTGGTCGTGCCCTACCTCGTCTACACCTCACGGCAGGAGAAGCGCTGATGGCCACCGCAACCGTCCCGCCACCCGTCGAGGTCGCCAACCCCCGTCCGCCGGCTCCCCGCACCGGGCGCCAGAAGTTGAACCGCATGCTCAAGTACGCCATCCTGCTGGTGTTTGTGATCATGGTGCTCATTCCGGCGTACGTCCTGTTCATCACCAGCTTCAAGGGCCCGTCCGACGCCGACCCCTCCACCGCCTGGCTCTTCCCGACGACGTGGGAAACCGCGGGCTGGGCCAAGGCATGGGACATCCTGGGACCGGCACTGGGCCGCACCTTCGCCATGGTCATCCCGGTCTCGATCATCTCCGCCCTGCTCGGCTCGATGAACGGCTTCGTGCTCTCACGCTGGCGCTTCCCTTATGCCAACGTGGTCTTCACCCTCATCCTGTTCGGCATGTTCATCCCGTACCAAGCCGTGATGATCCCGCTGACCCAGCTGATGCAGGGACTCGGCGTGCCGAATGGCATCCCCTCGCTGCTGGTGCTGCACATCGTCTACGGCCTGCCCATCTGCACGCTGATCTTCCGCAACTACTACGAATCCGTGCCCGCCGAACTGATCGAAGCGGCGCGGATGGACGGAGCCGGCCTGCTGCGCACCTACGCCTCGGTGATCCTGCCGGTGTCCGCCCCGGGGTTTGTGGTGGTACTCATCTGGCAGTTCACCTCGGCCTGGAACGACTACCTGTTCGCGGCCTTTTTCTCCTCCGGCTCGAACGGTCCCGTCACCATCGCGCTGAGCTTCCTGGCCGGCGGACAGCTGACCGACTACGCCGCGTCGATGGCCGGGGCCCTGATGGCGTCGCTTCCCACGCTGCTGGTCTACATCATCCTGGGCAAATACTTTGTGGAATCCACATAACCGGCGTGCAGGCGCCCCACGTGAAAGTCATCGTCCACAATCAGTACCTGAAGGTCAGTCATGGTTTG
>NZ_JBNHHB010000188.1:0-9982 GCF_059091905.1 Arthrobacter sp. Dra40 | reverse complement strand
GCAGCTGCTCCTCCTGGGGCTGCACATCGAGCACCTTGGTCTTGCTGGAACGCCCCGAGGAGGAGCGCGCAGTAGTGCCTGTACCCTTACCGCGCGACTGCTGGGTGCCCTTTCGGGCAGGGGAAGTACGAGTCGCCATAGTGGCAAGGTTACCGGCTGAGCAGGCTGATCCCCGGGATTTGCCCCGCGCGGATCAGTTGCGCCGGTCCCGGATCAGGCCTCCAGGACCACGGGGACGATCATGGGGCGGCGGCGGTGGCGCTTGTTCACCCAGGTGCCGATGACCCGGCGCACCACTTGCTGCAGCTGGTAGGTCGTGTGGTCCTTGTTGTTGACCACGGCTTCTTCGAGAGCGGCAATGATGTTGGGCTTGATGTCGTCGAAGACCGAGTCGTCTTCGGCAAAGCCGCGGGCATGGACTTCGGGACCGGAGACAATCTGCCCGGTGCTGCGGTTGACCACCGTGATGACGGAGATGAAGCCTTCCTCGCCCAGGATTCGGCGGTCCTTCAGGTCGGCGTCGGTGATTTCGCCGATGCTGGACCCATCCACATACACGTACCCGCATTCGATCTGGCCGACGATCCGCGCTGTTCCGTCTTTCAGATCGATAACCGAACCGTCGTCCGCCAGCAGCACATTCTCGGCGGGCACACCGGTCTGCTCGGCCAGCCGCCCGTTCGCGATCAGGTGGCGGGTCTCGCCATGCACCGGGAGCGCGTTCTTGGGCCGCAGGATGTTGTAGCAGTAAAGCAGTTCACCGGCAGCAGCGTGGCCGGACACGTGCACCGTTGCATTGCCCTTGTGGATGACATCGGCGCCGAGCTTCAAAAGTCCGTTGATCACCCGGAAGACGGCGTTCTCGTTGCCCGGAATCAGCGACGACGCCAGGATGACCGTGTCCCCCGCGCCGACCTGGACCCGGTGGTCGCCGTTGGCCATGCGCGACAGCGCCGCCATCGGCTCGCCCTGCGATCCGGTGGACATCAGCACGATCCGGTCGTCGGGAAAGTCCTCCACGTTCTTCAGGTCCACCAGGATGCCCTCGGGGACCTTCAGATAGCCCAGTTTGGAGGCGATGCCCATGTTGCGCACCATGGAACGCCCCACGAAGGCCACATGGCGGCCGTGGGCGGCAGCGGCGTCGAGCACTTGCTGCACGCGGTGCACGTGGGAAGAGAAGGAGGCGACGATGATGCGTTTCTCCACTTGGCCGAACAAGCGCTCCAGCACCGGGCCGATTTCCTTCTCCGCCGTGGTGAAGCCGGGGACGTCCGCGTTGGTGGAGTCGGCCATGAACAGATCCACGCCTTCCTCCCCCAGTCGGGCGAAGGCGCGCAGGTCCGTGATCCTGCCGTCCAGCGGCAGTTGGTCCATTTTGAAGTCCCCGGTGTGCAGCACGGTGCCGGCCGCGGTCCGGATGAAGACGGCCAAGGCGTCGGGGATCGAGTGGTTGACCGCCACGAATTCGCATTCGAACGGTCCGAACTGCTCGATCTGCCCCTCGGCGACGGTGAGGGTGAAGGGCTTGATCCGGTGTTCAACCAGTTTGGCCTCGACCAGGGCCAGGGTGAGCTGGGACCCGATCAGGGGGATGTCCTGGCGCATGCGGAGCAGGTACGGGACGGCACCAATGTGGTCTTCATGACCGTGGGTGAGGACCACCCCGACGACGTCGTCGAGCCTGTCCTCGATGTACGAGAAATCCGGCAGGATCAAATCCACGCCCGGCTGGTGTTCTTCCGGGAACAGCACGCCGCAGTCGACCACCAGGAGTTTGGAGTCGATCTCGAAGACCGCCATATTGCGGCCGATCTCCCCGAGGCCTCCGAGCGGGACAATCCGCAGCGTCCCGGGCTCCAGCCGGGGCGGAGTGCGCAACTGTGCGATTGTGGATTCGCTCATCGTCCGGTCAGACCTCCAGCGCCCAACCGGCCTCGGCCAGGTCCGCGCGGACGGCGGCCAGCTCGGCCTCCGACGGTTCCACCAGCGGCAGGCGCACCACCGAATTCGGCAGGACACCCTGCCACTTCAATACTTGCTTGGCGGCGACCGCGCCCTGAACGTGTGTCATCACGGCCCGGATGACCGGGTCCAATTCGAAGTGGATCCGGCGGGCGGTAGCAAAATCCCCGGACAGTGCGGCATCAACCAGGTCGCGGAACTGCCGGGTTGCCACATGGGCGGTCACGCTGACGACGCCGACTGCGCCGGCCGCCATCAACGGCAGGGTCAATCCGTCGTCACCCGAGTAGACGTCGAGGTCGGTGTTGGCAAGGACCCGGGTAGTCTCTCCGTAGTCCGCCTTGGCGTCCTTGAGCGCCACGACGAGCGGGTGCTCTGCCAGCCGGATCAAGGTCTCAGTCTCGATCTTGATGCCGGCGCGGCCGGGGATGTCATAGATCATGACCGGCAGATCAATGGCCGAGGCGATGGCTTCGACATGTGCCTGCACGCCGGCCTGGCTCGGCTTGTTGTAATACGGGGCGGTGACCAGCAGGCCGTCCACGCCGGCGCCGGCAGCGCGGCGCGAAAGGCTGATGGAGTGGCGCGTGTCATTGGTCGTCGATCCGGCGATCACCTTGGCGCGGCCGCCTACCGCCTCCACGACCGCGCGGAACATCCCCACGTTCTCGTCATCGGTGAGGGTTGAGGTCTCCCCGGTGGTACCGGTGACGACGAGGCCGTCGCAACCGTCCTGGACCAGCTTGTCCGCGAGTTCGGCTGCTTTGGGGTAGTCGACCTCACCCTCTTCCGTGAACGGGGTGACCATCGCGGTGACCAGGGTGCCGAAGGGATACTCACGAATGTCAGACTCAGCCATAGGGAAAACGTTACCGTGTCCGGGCGCCGGATCATGCCAAGGATGTACAAGGGGCGACACAGAGAGGACCCTCACGGCGCGTTTCCCCACCTGCCGCGGGAGCTCTCCTCCCGGGCAGGCTGCTGCCCGGGAGGCAGGTGTATCAGCGTCCCGCCGGGAGGCCCTCGAGGAATCCCGTCAGCAGGGAAGTCACCTTGGTCTGGGCGGAGAGGCAGCCCGCATGGTCCAGCCCGGGGAGCTCGGCATAGTGTCCGTCCGGCAGCAGTGCCGCGGCCTGGCGGGATTCCTCGGCGCGGGGGTGGTCTTCGCTGCCGGCGATCAGCAGAGCGGGCAGATGGATCCGCTGCACTTCGGCCGGATCAAGCCCCGGCAACTCTTCACCGGCACGGAAATACGCGGCGAGCGCTGCCGGGTCGTTCGCCAGAAAGGCGTGCCGGGTAGCCGGGTCCACCGGGACCGCGCGGCGGGTGTTCCAACGACGGATGAACTCTTCCATCCCGCCCGTCTCGAGCGCATCCAGGTAGTCCGGAAAAAAGAGCTGCCCGACCTGGCCTGCCATGCTCCGGTGGGTCCCGCCGAGCGTTGTGAGCGACCGCAGGCGCTGTGGCCGGGCTGCTGCCATGGCCAGCCCCACCCGTGCGCCGAAGGAGTAGCCAAAGTAGTTCACGCATTCCAGGCCGCAGGCGTCCAGGACCGCTTCGATGTCGCCCACGAAGCGCTCCATCGTGTAGGCGCCGGCATGGTGGGGTTTGTCACTGCGGCCGTGCCCGCGCATGTCCAGCGAGACCACCCGATAGCGCGGTTTGAGGGCACGCTGGTAGCCCAGTCCGCGCCATGCGGCCTTGGACAATGCGGTTCCGTGGACCAACAGCAGCGGCTCGCCGGTGCCGGTGTCCTCAAAAGCCAGGCGCACGCCGTCGTTCTCATTGACAGCGAATCCCATCATGGCCGCTCCAAGGCTGCGGGGCCGTTCTCCACCGTGTTCACTCCTTCACGCTACCGCGCACCCGCAGGCGGTATCTCCGGGCCGCCTCCCCCGACCGCTGTGAGATTATCGGTGCATGCCCCCAGCTCCCACCGGCCACCGCATTACCGGCATTGATGCAGCCCGCGGCATCGCCTTGCTGGGCATGATGGCAACCCACATCTTTGCACCATGGACGGCCGGTACGGATCCACAGCCCAACTTCGTGGGTTTGGTTCTTTCCGGACGCTCTTCGGCGTTGTTCGCGGTCCTGGCCGGCGTCGGGCTGGCGTTGCTGACCGGCGGCAGCCGCGGCCACCAGGGCGGCAGCCTGGGCGCGGACCGCGGCGGGATCGCGGTGCGTGCGCTGCTGATTGCAACAGTCGGCATGATGCTCGGCACGCTCGAAGTGAACGTCGCCGTGATCCTGGTCCACTACGCAGTCCTGTTCCTGTGTGCGCTTCCGTTCCTACACATGCGCCGCGGCGTGCTGGCGCTGTGGGCCGCCGGCTGGATCCTCCTCTCCCCCGTCCTGGCCCACTTGCTGCGGCCCTGGGCAGAAGCCGCCGTGCACCCGGCCGAGCTGGGCCATAACCCGATGGTCCACGACCTGCTGACGCCGGCAACGCTGCTCAGCGATATCTTCCTCACCGGCTACTATCCCGTGGTGCAGTGGCTCGGCTATTTGCTGGCGGGCCTGCTGATCGGCCGGATGGAACTGAGGCGCACAGGGGTCCAGCTGGGGCTGCTGGCAGGGGGCGCCGTCCTGGCCGTGGCGGCAAAGGCAGGGTCCTGGTTCGTGATGGAAGAGCTGGGCGGTTATGCCGAGGTAGCGGCCACCGAACCTGCACAGCGCGCGGACTTCGACCTGGTGTACCAGGTGAACATGAGCTGGATCGAGCAGCGCGGCTCGTGGTGGTGGCTCGGCGGCGCGTCGCCGCACTCCGGAACGAGCTTTGACTTGCTGCACACGGTGGGCACCTCAGCCGCAGTCCTGGCGGTGTGCCTGCTGCTGACCTCCCGGCTGCCGTGGCTGCTGCTGCCGCTCTCCGGCGCCGGTGCCATGACATTGACGCTCTACTCGGCCCATGTGTGGATCATCAGCGCCCTGCCGCCGGCAGCCCCGGAGCTGCAGGCGTACCTGTGGCAGGCAGCTGCAGCAATAGCGGTGGGCATGGCCTTCTACTGGCTGGGGTGGCGTGGCCCGTTCGAGTTGGTTACGTCCACTGCCTCACGGCTGACCCGCGACGCGCTCAACCCGGCCGGCAGCCGCAGCCGGAGCCGGTGAGCGGCGCTGGTCCGGCAGGCAGTAATCCAGGACCGTGGCCGGCCGCTCAGGACCGGCTGAGGCTGATGGCGTGGCGCATCGACTCGCGGGCACGCTTGCGGTCCCCGGCTGCGTCGTAGGCGCACGAGAGACGGAACCAGCTGCGCCAGTCTCCGGGCGCGGCCTCGGCCTCGGCCTTGTACTTCAGGAACTCCTGGTCCGCTGCTTCGCGCACGATGCGCCCGCCGGGCGTGCGCGGCAGATTGTCCACCGGCAGCCCGCCCTCGGCTTCGAGTGTCCTGGCCAGCCGGGACATCCTCGACCCGAACAGCAATTCCCGGCTCAGTGCCCAGGCTCCGATGACCGGCAGGATCACCAGCGCCACGCCCAGGCCCTTGGCCACCGGGTCAGGTTCGGTGAGCATCAACGCAGCCCGCTGCAGCGTGGCGCCCAGATAGCCCACCAGCAGGACGATGATCACCCCGACCCAGATTTTCGCTCCGTGCCGGGCATACCAGCCGATGGTGCCGTTGCGGTCCGGGTTGGCGGCAGAGTCTTCGGTGTTGCTCATGAAAGTTCCAGGTACCCGTCTAGTCCGTAGGTCAGGCCGGGGCGTCCTGCGACGGTCCGGACGCCCAGCAGCACGCCGGGCATGAAAGAAGCGCGGTCGAACGAATCGTGCCGGATGGTGAGTTGTTCGCCCGGTCCGCCCAGCAGCACTTCCTGATGCGCCACCAGGCCGCGCAGCCTCACGCTGTGCACGCGCACGCCGTCCACCTCGGCACCGCGGGCACCGTCAAGCGCCTTGGTGGTGGCATCCGGACTGGCCGGTACGCCTGCACCGTCGCGGGCTGCGGCCACCAGTTGCGCCGTGCGGACGGCGGTGCCGGACGGCGCATCCACCTTGTCCGGGTGGTGCAGTTCGATGATTTCCACCGATTCAAAGTACTTGGCTGCGGTTGCGGCGAAGGCTGAGGCCAGCACGGAGCCAAGCGCGAAGTTGGGTGCGATCAGCACACCGATGTCGGGGTGCAGGTGGAGCAGTTCCATCAGCGACGCCCGCTTGGCTTCGTCCCACCCGGTGGTGCCGACCACGGCATGCATGCCGTGCTCAACGGCAAAACGGACGTTGGCCTCGGTGTTGTCCGGTGTGGTCAGGTCCACCACCACCTGGGCGCCGGCCGCCACCAGGTCTTCGAGGGAGTCACCACGCTTCAGCGCCGCCACCAGTACCATGTCAGGGGCGGCCTCGACGGCCTTGACGGCCTCGCTCCCCATCCGTCCGCCGGCCCCCAGGACGGCCACCGCAAGTTGCTCAGTCATGTCCTCCAGCGTAGCGTTACTGGCCGATGCCGACCCACTCGGTGCTGCCGTCCGCAAAGTGCTGTTCCTTCCACACGGGCACCTCGGCCTTGATCCTGTCCACCAGCTCCGAACAGGCGGCAAAGGCCGCGGCGCGGTGCGCCGAGGCAACGGCAGCGACCAAGGCCGGATCGCCGATCGCGAGCGGGCCGGTGCGGTGCGCCACCCAGATCCGGACGCCGTCGTGCTTTGCGGCGATGCTGTCAGCGACCTCGGCCATCACGCGCTGGGCGGTGGGGTGGGCGGAGTAGGACAGCGCTGCCACAGCCTGCCCGCCGTCGTGGTTGCGGACTACCCCGCTGAAACAGACCACTGCACCGCATTCGGCGGAATCCACTGCGGCAGCCGCTGCACCGGCGTCGATCGCTTCACCGGTCACCTGCGCAAACAGCACCCTGCTGGTCATCGTTGTCCTCTCATCTGCTGGTGCTCCCAGTATCTCCCGGTCCGGAATGGCCGGCATCGGTCTTCCCCTCCAGCTGCGCGCAAATGTGCCCGATCAGCGGATCCAGGGCTGCCAGGCCGTCACGCACTCCTCCGGGCGACCCGGGCAGATTGACGACGAACGTGGAGCCCACCGTCCCGGCCACGCCCCTGCTCAGTGCCGCCAGCGGAGTCTTGGTGCGGCCGTAGTCGCGGACCGCTTCCATCACGCCGGGCAATTCCCGTTCCAGCACGACGGCGGTGATTTCCGGGGTGCGGTCGTCGGCAGCGAGGCCTGTGCCTCCGCTGGTGACGATGACCCGGGGTCCGGCCGCGAGCATCTTCCGCAGCGCGTGGCGGACGGGTTCGCCGTCGGCGACAATCTGCGGGACGCCGGCAGTGAGGCCATGGCTGGCAAGCCATTCGGAAATCAACGGCGCACATTCATCGTCATACGTGCCGGCTGCGGCCCGGGTGGAGGCAACAATGATGCCGGCGGTCCTGGCGCTCACAGTGTCCAATCCCCGCTCTTGCCTCCGGACTTTGCCAAGACCTTGATGTCGGAGATGACGGCGTGCTTGTCCACGGCCTTGACCATGTCGTACAGGCTCAGCGCAGCGACCGAGGCGGAGGTCAGTGCTTCCATTTCCACGCCGGTCACCGAGCGTGTCTTGACCGTCGCCTCGATCCGCACCGATTCCGCAGCCGGGAAAAAGTCCACCGTCACCTTGCTGATCGGCAGCGGGTGGCACAGCGGAATCAGCTGCGGCGTCTGCTTGGCCGCCATGATCCCCGCCACGCGGCTGACGGCGAGCGCGTCGCCCTTGGGCAAGGACCCTGCGACCAGAAGCCCCACCACGTCGGGGCGGGTGGAGAGCACGGCCTGGGCGGTGGCCTCCCGGGTGGTTTCGTCCTTGCCGCTGACATCGACCATGTGCGCCGTGCCGTCCTCGCGGACGTGGGTCAGGCGTTCTGCTTCGCTCATAGCAGCCATATTTCCACGTCTTGGCCGGCTTCGGCGTGCTGCATGCCCACGGGCAGGTGGACCAGCGCGTTGGACTGCGCCATCGCGTGCACCAAATGGGACCCGGCTCCGCCCACCAGCTGCACCCGCACGCCGTCGTAATGGCCGCGCCGCACCTGGTGTTTTGCCGCGGGTGACTCCGCGGCTTCTGAGAGCGGCACCCGCAGAGCGCTGCGCGGCGCCGGCGTTCCCAGTGCGGCAGTCAGCGCCGGCCGCAAGAACATCTCGAACGAGACCAGGCAACTCACCGGGTTGCCGGGGAAACCCAGGAACACGGCATGTTCGAGCCGCCCGGCGCCCTGCGGGCCGCCCGGCTGCATGGCCACCGGGGAGAACGCCACTCCTTCGGGCTCGAGCGCCTGCCGGACTACTTCGAAGGCTCCCTTGGAGATTCCTCCGGACGTCAGCACCAGGTCGGCGCCGTGGCGCTGCAGGTCCGCGTCCAGCAGGCGGCGGAAAGCAGGCGCCGCATCTGCAAGGATCCGGGTCTCCACCACTTCGCAGCCGGCGTCACGCAGCGACGCCGCCAGCATGGTGTTGTTCGCATCATAGATCTGCCCGGCGGCCAACCGTCCCCCGGCCGCCACCACTTCGTCCCCGGTGCTCAGCAGCAGGACCCTCAGCCGCGGCCGCACCTCGATCGAGGCGAGACCCAGCGCGGCCAGCAGACCGAGCTGCGGCGCCTTCAGCACCGTCCCGGCCGCGAGCGCCAAATCTCCGGCGGCAATATCGCTGCCTACCTGGCGGACGAACCGGCCGGCGGGAGTTTCCGGAAGCCTGACCGTGTGGCCCTCCGGCACGGTCAGGAAAGCATCCGGCACCGCTTCTTCAATCGGGACAACGGCGTTTGCTCCCCCGGGCAGCATGGCTCCGGTCATGATGGGGGCTGCCCACCCCGGCGCCAGGGCCGGAGCGGGGTGTCCGGCGGGTATCGCGGCGGCCACCCTGAGGTCGGCGCCACCGGCGGTCTCGGCGCTGCGGACTGCGTATCCGTCCATCTGCGAGTTGGCGAACGGCGGCAGGCTCATCGGCGCGGCTACATCGACGGCCAGCACGCGGCCGTGCGCTGAGGCCAAGGCCACGGTTTCGCGGCCGCCGAGGCTTGCGCGGGCGGCGTGGCGGAGCAGCTCCTCGACGTCGGCACGATGCTCGGCAACGCTTTTGGCCACTGGCCCTCCTTGTTTACCTGGGTCGCGGTTTACCTGGGTCGCTGGCTGCCGCCGGCAGATGCGTGGGCGGAACCGGCGGCCGCGAGATGGCGGAGGCCCGCCGCGTCCGCCACGGTTGCATGGTCTGCTGCCATCCTAGGGGACGCCCCAAACCCCACTGCGTGGCGTCGGCAGCACAGCGGCGGTTTCAGCGCCGGTAGATCGACATCTCGGCCGCCTTGACCACAAAGTGCACACGCTCCCCCGGAGCCAAGGACAGGTCGGACACCGCCGCCGGCGTGACGTCCGCGGCCAGCCAGCCCGCCCGGACGGTGACCAGGCCGCCGTGCGGCACGAGCTCGGTGACCGTGGCTGCCACGGCGTTGCGCGGGCTGCCCGCCGGCAGGTCGGTGAACACCGCCACCGAGGCGGGGCGGAAGACGGCAGCTGCCGGGTCACCGGGCCGCAGCCCGGGCTCGGTTTCGCCGCTCCAGCAGCTCCCGTCGACGGCGACGAGCCCGGCCTCCGTGGCGGTACCGGTGACAAAATTCAGGCCGGTCATGCCCGCCGCGAAGGGGCTGCGCGGCCGGGCGAACACCTCGCGCACCGGCCCTTGCTCGACAATCCGCCCGTTCTCCATCACCACCACCCGGTCGGCCAGCAGCAACGCATCCAGCGCGTCATGGGTCACGATGACCGCGCTTCGCCCGGCCAGCACCCGGCGGAGCAGCCTGCGCAGCGCCGGAGCGGCCGTAATGTCAAGAGCGGACATCGGCTCGTCGAACAGCAACAGCGAAGGGTCGGCCGCGAGCGCCCGGGCCACCGCGGCGCGCTGAGCCTGGCCGCCGGAAAGTTCGGCAGGACGGCGGTTCGCCAGTTCGAGGGCGTCGAGTTCCGCCAGCCAGTGCCGGGCGGTCCGGCGCGCCTCGGTGCGGGTGGCTCCGCGGCTGCGCGGCCCGTAGGCGACATT
>NZ_JBNHHB010000187.1:0-9989 GCF_059091905.1 Arthrobacter sp. Dra40 | reverse complement strand
GGGCCTGGTCGCGGCCAGGCCCCGCAGCGCCCTACGTCACTTGCCGGTGATGTCCTGGTAAATCGGCACCCCGTTCCAGGCGGTGTTGACGTTCTGCACCACGGAACTCCAGCCGACCTGCCGGACCTGGTACCACAGCGGGATGGCGGGCAGATCCTTCATCAGGATTTCCTGCGCCTCGTTGAAGATCTTGTCGCCCTCTTCCGGTGTGGCAGCGCCGAGTCCTTCACGCAGCTTCTGATCGAACTCCTTGTTGGAGTAATCCCCGTCGTTCGATCCCGCGCCTGTGCCGTAGAGCGGGCCGAGGAAGTTGTACAGCGACGGGTAATCGGCCTGCCAGCCCGCACGGGAGGCTCCGGTCATTTTCTTCGCCGTGACCTGGGTCCGGAGTTCGGCGAAGGTGGCGTATGACTTGAACTGGGCGTCAATGCCCAGGACGTTCTTCAGGCCGTTGGCGACCGCTTCAATCCATTCCTTGTGGCCGCCGTCGGCGTTGGACGCGATGGTGAACGTCTTGTTGCCCCACGGCTTGATCTTGTCGGCTTCGGCCCACAACCGCTTGGCTTCCTTTTCGTTGTACTTCAGCACCTCGTTGCCCGGAATGCTGTCGTTGTAGCCCGCGAGCACCGGGGCAGTGAACTCGACGGCCGGCTGCCGGCCGCCTTGGAAGATCACCTTCGTGATCTCGTCACGGTTGATCGCCATCGAGATGGCCTGCCGCCGCAGGTGGCCCGCTTCACCGGTCCACTCGTCCAGATACTGCGGAATGACGATGGTCTGGTTGCCCGCATAGGGCTTCTCCAGCCAGCGGCCCTCGCCGAGGTCTGTCTTGAAGTTTGCCAGCGCGCTGGGCGGGATGGTGTCGAGCACATCCAGGTTGTCCGAGAGCAAGTCCTGGTAGGCCGATTCAAAGGACGAATAGAACTTGAACGTGATGCCCCCGTTCTTCGCCTTCCGGGGGCCCTGGTAGTCCGGGTTCGGCTTCAGCCCAACCTGTACGTCGTGCTGCCAGGCACCGTCGCCGGCCAGCATGTAAGGTCCGTTCCCCACCGGTTTTTCCCCAAAAGCCTTCATATCCTTGAACGCCTCCGGCGGCAGCGGGGCGAACGCGGTGTACCCCAGGCGCAGCGGCCAGTCCGACTCAGGCTGGGCCAGCTTCACGGTGAACGTGGTGTCGTCCACCTTTTTCAGCCCGGACATCTCGTCCTTGGTGCTGCCCTCTGAGCTGACCTCGTCGTAGCCTTCGATGCTCTCGAAGAAATAGGCCGACAGTTGGGCGTTCTTGACGGCGGCACCGTAGTTCCACGCGTCGATGAACGAACTGGAGGTGACCGGGTCACCGTTGGTAAAGGTCTGGCCGGGCTTCAGCTTGATGGTGTAGTTCTGCGAGTCTTTGGTCTCAATGGATTCGGCTACTTCGTTGACCGGTTTGCCTTCCGCGTCGTAGCTGATCAAGCCTGAGAAGATGAGGTCTACCACTCGGCCACCGCCGACCTCGTTGGTGTTCGTCGGGACCAGCGGGTTTTGCGGTTCGGTGCTGTTGGCCGTGATGACTGCCTGGGCATTGCCGCCGGTGCCGCTCTCGCTGCTTCCGCCACCGCCTCCCCCGCAAGCCGTCATCGCCAGTGCGGCCGCGGCGGCCACTCCAATTAGTCGGGATGTTCGAGCGAAACGCATTCCGTCTCCTGATTCGCCGTGCCTTCATCCGGCGGCTTGTGACGCCGGACTAGTCCGCGCGAGCGTGGTTCGCAGCTGCGGAGGCTCGCGTGGCACCAGCATATGCCCCACCTGTGACGCTGATAACAGCCCGTGTTTCCGTTTAGGTTGCATTTAGGCAAAATTTGGGACTCGGCAGGGGCTGCGGCCGCGTCCTTTTTCCCGAGGAGCCGGGCGTCTTGCCACCTGCACGCCGCCGGAGAGGTAACGATTTGGTCACGGACTTTAAGAGTACGACGGCGGTGCCTACCGCCGGGGCAGGAACCGGAACGTTTCAGTGGCGTGTGGCCCACGCCGTCGTCAGGCGAGCCCGGCGAGTTTGGCCTTCCAGAACGCACGCCAGTGATCGAGCTGCTCGACCGACTCCAGCCGCTCGTGCTGCAGGCTCAGGGAGGCCTTGCCTGCAGACTTTTCGTAGATGGACACGTTGACACGGGAGCCGTCAGCCAGGCCGCAGCGCCAGTAGCGCCACTTGGGGGTATCGCTGAGTTCGGGCCCTCGGGTGACGAGGATGCCGGAAAAATCCTCCGCGCCGGCCACCAGAGCGACCCATCTGTCCCGCACCTCATCCATGGTTCCGCCGACGGTCCTGCTCACCGAGGTTTGGAATTCCCCGTCACAGTCCTGGCCCGGCTGGCGGCGGCCGATCTGCTGTTCGTAGGCGACCGTCGCGGACTGCGCCCACCAGCCATCGGCCAGCCCGGACTCATGCAAGGCACTGGCAATGGCCTTGTGGCTGAGTGTTTTGGCGTCGATGCCGGCAAGGAAGCCCTCAACCTCTGACCAGCTGGCGCCGATGCCCTTTTCGATCGCCTCGATGTTCATGCTGCGGACCACTCAACACTCCTGGATTGCACGATGCCCTGACGTGCCCCGCGCTGTGCGGCAGGGCCGGGGACGGGGCGGCTGAGCCCCTGCCCATCATGTCATCACGGGCAGGGGCCGGGCACCATGGATGGCGGAATGCCGGACGTTGTCAGTCGCCGGCGGCCAGCAGCTGGGCGCGGAGTTCGCGCCGTTCGCGTTGCTTCTGGGGATCGGGCAAGGGCACCGCCGCCAGCAGCCGCTGGGTGTACAGTTCCTGCGGGTTCCGCAGGATCTCGTCCCGAGTGCCCTGTTCAACAATCCGGCCTTGCCGCATCACGCAGATGCGGTCGGCCAGCACGTCGATCACCGCCAGGTCGTGCGTGACAAACAAGCAGGCAAAGCCCAGTTCCCGCTGCAGGTTCTGGAACAGCTCCAGCACCGTGGCCTGGACCGAGACGTCCAGTGCGGAGGTAGGCTCGTCCGCCACCATAAGCTTCGGCTCCAGCGACAGCGCCCGGGCGATGCCCACGCGCTGCTTCTGGCCGCCGGAGAGTTCGTGCGGATAGCGGTTGCGGTAAGCACGCGGGAGCTCCACTTGGTCCAGCAGCGCTTCGATCTTCCGCTGCAGCGCGGCCCCCTTCGCGACGCCGGCCAGGTACATAGGCTCGCCGATGCTCTCACCAATCGGCAGGCGCGGGTTCAGCGACGACGACGGGTCTTGGAAAACCATGCCCACATGCCGGCGCAGTGCATGCAGTTGCTTGGGCCGTGCACCGGCTATGTCCTGCCCCACCACGCGCAGGGTGCCCTCGGCGACGGGCAGCAGTCCGACGGCGGCGCGTCCGATCGTCGTTTTGCCCGACCCGGACTCTCCGACGAGACCAACCACCTGTCCGGCATAGATGGACAGGTTGGCGCCCTCCACTGCCCGGAAGGCAGGCACCCGCCCCTGCTTGGGGTATTCGATGGCCACGTTGGCCAACTCCAGCACCGGCTCGCCCTTGACCCGATCACGGGGCGCCTGCGCCAGGGCCTCGGCGTTCTCACGTTCGCGCCGCTGCAGTTCATTCTCGTCAATGTGCAGGGAGGCCCCGGTGGCCGCAGCGAGGGCAGCCGTAATGTCGACCTCCGCCTCGCCGTCGGGCCGCCCGCCCAGATGGGGCACGGCAGCCAGCAAGGCCTGCGTGTATTCATGCCGGGGATTGTTAAAGATGTCCAGCGCGGTTCCGGTCTCGACGATCCGGCCGCGGCGCATGACGGCGATCTTGTCCGCCAGGTCGGCCACTACGCCCATGTCGTGCGTAATGAGCACAATCGCACTGTCCAGCTTGGTGCGCAGGTTGCGCATCAAGTCCAGGATCTCGGCCTGTACGGTGACGTCGAGGGCAGTAGTGGGTTCATCGGCGATCAGCAGTTTGGGGTCGCAGGAGAGCGATTGGGCAATCATGGCGCGCTGCCGCTGGCCCCCGGAAAGCTGGTGCGGATAGGACCGGAAAGCCTTTTCCGGATCGGGCAGCTCGACCAGCTCCAGCAGCCGCAGCGCCCGCTGCTTGGCCTCCTGCGGCGAGATGGCATTGTGTAACCGCAGCGTTTCCACGATCTGGAATCCGATCGTGTAGACGGGGTTCATCGCCGTCATGGGTTCCTGGAAAATCACCGCGACGTCGTTGCCCCGCACTTGCCGGAGCTTGGTGCCGCTCAGACCCAGGATTTCGCGTCCGTTGAGCTTAACGCTCCCGGTGGCGCGGCTGTTGGACGGCAGCAGGCCCAGCAGTGCCATGGAGCTGGCGCTCTTGCCGGAACCGGATTCACCCACGATCGCCAGGACTTCGCCCGCCTTGACGTCGTAGTTGAGGTTGATCGCGGCGGGCACCCATTCCTTGTCCACGCCGAAGTCCACGCTGAGGTTGGTGACCTCCAGGACGGGTGCTGAACCGCGGGCCGTCTCCACGCTTCCTGCCGGCAGCGTCGGATCGATGATTTCGGTCATAGCTGGTCTTTCCCTTCCAACCTGTCGCAGTTGGTTGATGCGAGTGGAGAACTGGTACCCGGTCCTGAAACTATGGGGGCATGACAACGTCTGCTGCTGCTGGCTCCACGGTCTTCCGTCCGCGCTCCGCGAGCTGGTTCACCGGGATCGTCTGGGCCATTGTGGCGGTCAGCCTGACGTCTTCGCTGGTCACCCACGGGCCGGACAGCCTGCCCGCCTCCTGGCCACTGCTGGCCATCGCTTATCTGACCTGGTGGCTGGCCTGGTACCCCGCCGTCGTCATCGGCGACGACGGCGTGCTGCTCCGCAACCCGGTCCGGACGGTCTCGGTTCCCTGGAGCGCCTTGGTGACCGTCGATACCAAGTACGCACTGACGTTGGTCACGCCGCGCAGGAAATACTCCTCCTGGGCTGCTCCCGCCCCGGGGATGTTCGGCGTCCACCGCGCCCGCACCGACCATGTGCAGGGCCTTCCGGAGACCACCTACGGGCCGGCGCAATCGATCCGCCCCGGCGATCTCGCCAATTCCGATTCCGGAGCGGCCGCCTACCACGTTCGGAAACGCTGGGCTGAACTTTTGGCCGCGGGCAGCATCAGCATTGGGGAAGCAGACACGGTTGCGGTGGCCCGGACGCCGAATTGGTCCGTACTCGCCGTCGGCACCGTGCTGGTAGTGCTCAGCATCATGACGCTGGTCCGCTGAGCCGGACCGCAACTGGCCAGGAAGGCGTCGGGGGCGCACGCTACACGCCCGTCGTCGAGGTGGTTCCGGTCTCGGGGTGGGCGGACACCGCCGCCGCCTTCGCCCTCTTGGCATTGAACTTCTTCTGCCGTGGATCGAACGCATCGCGCAGCCCGTCGCCGATGAAGTTGATGCACAGGCAGATGGCCACGATGAACATACCCGGCCACCAGAACAGCCACGGCCGGGTCTGGAACGCTTCCTGGTTCTGGCTGATCAGCGACCCCAGCGATACATCCGGCGCCTTCACGCCCATCCCGATGTAGGACAGGCTGGTCTCCAGCAGGATCGCAGCCGACATGCTCAAGGTCACCGAAACGATGATGACGCCCACGGCGTTCGGCAGGATGTGCTTGAAGATGATGCGCGCGTTGGAGGCGCCGGCGATCCGTGCGGCGTCGACGAATTCCCGCTCCCGCAGGGAGAGGAACTCGGCGCGCACCAGACGCGCCAAACCGGTCCAGACGACGGCACCCACGAACAGGCCCAGGAAATATGGCTGGACGTCGGCACCCACCGCGCGACCGGCCACCTGCCCGAGCACTGCGGCGATAATGATCAGCGGGATCACGATGACGACGTCGGTCAGCCGCATCAGCACCGCTTCGACCCAGCCGCGGAAGTAGCCGGACAGCGCGCCGACCACCACGCCGATGGCGCCGCCCACCAGACCGATAATGAACATCACGGCAACAGAGATCTGAACTCCGCGCATGGTCTGGGCGAATGTGTCGCGCCCCAGGCGGTCCTGGCCGAACGGGTGCTCGCCCAGGCTCGGGGGAAACAACTGCAGCGTGGGGGCTCCCCCGTTGACCATGTCATTGACACCGTTGTGGGTGTACTTCCACCAGCCGGGCAGTCCGAACATCCCGCTGGAGGAATAGGCGATGATCAGGATCAGGCCAAAGACGACCAGGCTGATGATGGCGGCGGTATTGCCCATGAAACGCCTGCGGACAATCTGGCCTTGGCTCAGGCCTGCCTTGTGCTCGTCGGTGGCTGCGGCAGGTTTGGTTGCGGTCGTGCTCATGCCTTTACCCTCACTCGCGGATCAAGCGCGGAATACACCAGATCCGCGACAAGGTTGAAGACCAAGGCCAGAATGCCGGTGATGAGGAAGACGCCCATCACCGGGTTGGGATCGGTTCTGTCCAGCGCCTGGATAAACAACTGGCCCATGCCGGCAAACGCGAACACCCGTTCGGTGATGACGGCACCTCCGATCAGCCCGCCGATGTCGAAGGCGACGATCGTGGCAATGGGAATCAAGGCGTTGCGGAACGCGTGGCGCATGACCACCGTTCGCTCGCCGAGGCCCTTGGCCCGGGCTGTCCTGATGTAGTCCATGTTCATGATTTCCAGCATCGAGGACCGCGAGTAGCGGCTGTAGGACGCCAGCGAGATCAGCAGCAGCGCAATGGTCGGCAGCAGCAGGTGAGTAAACGTGTCCAGGCCGTGGACCCACAAGTCACCCTTCAGGTTCGGTGTTTCAGAGCCGATCGTGGCGATGGGCCGCTGATTGACCCTGCTGTGGTTGAAGTAGGTGGGCCAGGCCTGCATGAACCGGTCCAGCAGGATGAGGCCTCCGACCAGGAACGCTGTCATCGCTGCAGCGTTCATGCTCTGCCGGCGGTCGTAGCCGCCCATCAACCAGCCGACGGCCAGTCCGACCAAGATGGTGGCCAGGGCCAGCAGGACGATCATCAGCCCGGTGGCCTGGACCAGCAGCGGCTGGATCGGGAAGTAGACGATGACGCCGACGCCGACAGTGATCAGCGCGGAGTAGAGCGCCCTGCGGTTCTTGAGCCCTGCGGCGAGCATGGTGATGCCGAAGGCGATGCCGATGCCGAAGATGGCGATCACCGCGAGGCCGAGTCCGGGAGTCTTGAACCACTGGGTGATGGACAGGCCCCAGAAGACGGCGGCGGCCAGCAGGAAGCCGGCTCCGGCTGCGCCGAGCTTCCGCCTGTAACTGCCGTTGGCGCAGATAAACCATATGGCAGCACTGACCAATCCAATGATGAGGATGGATTGCAGTGGTATGTCGGGGTCCTTGAGGAAGTTATTGAACCCGATGGCACCGAATTCTTTCAGGAGGACGGCCACCCAGAAAACGGGAAGTGAAAAGAACAGGAAAGCCATGAACGTGACGCTGTAATCCAGGGCGCTGTACTGCCGGAGCGCGGAAACAATGCCCAGCGAAACACCAATGACGATGGCAAGGACCGTTGCCGCGGTGACCAGCAGAATGGTCATGCCCATGGCCCGGCCCAGCTCGACGGTGACCGGCTGGCCGTTGACCGCATAGCCGAGGTCGCACTTGGCTACGAACGGAGCGACGCATTTGGCCGCGCCTGCGAGCCAGCCGAAGTAGCGGATGGGAGCCGGTGTGCCCAGGTCGAGCAGCGCTACCCGCTGCTGGATGAGCTGTTCCTTGTTCGCCGAGTTGCTGTCCCGGAGGTCGCGCAGGGGGTCGCCCGACAGCGCTGTCAACTGATAGACCAGGAAAGAGGCGCCCAGAAGAATGAGCACGGCAGTAAATAAACGCCGCACAATGTAGGTCACCATAGTGTTTTAACCTCGTTGATATGTGTTTGCGGATCTGTGGATCCGGCATTATCACAGTGAGTGTAATGAAGGTTACACACGAGTGGAATTTGGGGAATCCCAATCACTTATGCAAGGAATAGGCGGTTCTAAAGCTGCAAGGCGTCGGGACCGTAGTGCTCAAGGTCCCGACGCCTTGCGTGCTGTCTGCCGAGGAAATCGGCGGGGAGGTTTACTTAACCTTCCACTCCCAGAAGTTCCACCAGACACCGGTCTGGTTCGGCATGTACTTCACACCGTCGATGCGGTCGCTGTTGTAGGCATCGATGCCGACCGGCTGGAACAGCGGCAGGCCGTAGTGGGAGTCCCAAACGAGCTTGTCGATCTTGACGGTGAGCTCATCCTGCTTCTCCGGCTCGGTGGTGATGATCAGCTCGTCCATCAGTGCATCGGCTTCCTTGTTCGAGAAGCCGTTGTAGTTGGAGTCGGCGCCGGACCGGAAGATCTGCGGCACACCGCTGACGCCAACACCCGGGGAGATCCAGCCGAAGATGGCCGCATCGTAGGTGCCGGTTCCCAGGGCAGAGCCCCAGTCCGAGGCGCCCAGTCCGCCGTCGACGACCTTGAAGCCTGCCTTGGCGGCGGATTCCTCGATCAGCGTGTAGGCATCCACGCGGTTGGGGTTGTCCTTGTTGTACATGATCCGGACCTCGGGGGTGGCTCCTGCAAGCAGTTCCTTGGCACCCTCGATGTCGGCGTCCTGGTACTTCTCGGAGCCGTTGTTGGCAGCAGATTCCTTGTAGGCGGCCTGTGCCGGGACGAAGAACTGCGAATCCAGCGGCTTGGCTTCCGGGTCCAGCGGAGCCATCAGGCGGTCAACGATGGCCTTGCGGGGCACTGCCTTCATGAAGGCTTCGCGGACCTTGGCGTCCTTGAAGACACCCGAGAAGTTCAGGTCGAGGTGGTCGTAGGAGAGCTGCTCGCCGCGGTTGACTGTCACGCCCTCGAGGCCCTCGAGCAGTTCAACGGTGTCGGCCGAAGCCTGCGGGGCGATGATGTCCACTTCGCCGTTCTTGAGCGCCTGGACCTGATCGGGAGCCGCTCCGATGTACCGGACGGTGATTTCCTCCACGTTGGGCATCGGACCGAACTTGTAGGCATCGTTGCGGACAAGAGTCATGGACTGGTCCGGAGTGATGCTGTCCACGATGAACGGACCGGTGGAGAGGTAGAGGCTGGCGTCCGACGGCAGGGTCTTGGTGTCGAATCCGGTGTTCCAGAAGTCCGCGACAGCCTTCAGCTTTTCGTTCTTGGCCGGCTTATCCGGATTGCCCTTGGGGCTCTCGTTGAACAGGTCGACCAGGGCCTGCTCGTCCGCCAGGCCGGCGTTTTCGGCCACAACGTGGGCCGGGGTGTCGAGGATGCCGTAGGAGGTCTCCCAGTCCGCAAACGGCTTGGAGTACTTCAGCGTGATGGAGCGGCCGTCGTCGCTGATCTCCGGCTTGTCGGTCAGGCCCAGGCCCGACGTGTCACCGGCGTATGAGAAGTACGCGGTACCCTTGTCGACTTCGCCCTCATCGTTGAAGGTCGCGTCGTCGTAATGGCCGGAGTAGACGGCCCAGGCCAGCATCAGGTCGCCGGCGTCAACCGGATTGCCGTCCGACCAGGCGACGCCCTCCTTGACCGTGTACTTGACGGTCAGCGGATCTTCGCTGACTTTCTCGTAGGTGCCGAACTCTTCGTTCTTGACCACGTTGAGTTCGTTGTCGATGTAGTTGAAGTCCGCGTGGGTCAGGTACGAGATCTTCGAGTTGATATCGACATTGCCCACGGCCGTGTCCGAGTTGAAGGAGCTGAAGGCGTTCACTTCAGCGACGCTGATGGAACCGCCGGCCCCAGCCGCGGTGGAATCGCCTGAGCCCTCGGGCGAGGAATTTCCGCCACCCGAAGTCGCGCAGGCGCTCAGGGCCAGGGCTGCAACAGCCGCGACACCGATAGCTTTGGAAGTACGTCCGAAACGCATTCCGCCTCCTTGTTTCTGTCTTGGGTAGGCCCCCTGCAGTGCTGCAAAGGACGGACATAGACCGCGTCGCCTGAAGTTCAACGAGCTTCCCGCCGAACGTGGCATGTCTCACACGCTTTGAAGCGTAAACCGGAACCCCCCGGCTTGGGTATAAAAAGGTCGC
>NZ_JBNHHB010000186.1:0-10006 GCF_059091905.1 Arthrobacter sp. Dra40 | reverse complement strand
ACGCCTGGCGCCCGGCGCACATCCACTTCTCGCTGTTCGGCACCGACTTCACCCAGCGCATGATCACCCAGATGTACTTCCCGGGCGACCCGCTGTTTCCGCTGGATCCGATCTACCAGTCGATCACCGACCAAAAGGCCCGCAACCGGCTGGTCGCCACCTATGACCACTCGGTAACCAGCCACGAATGGAACACCGGCTACCGCTGGGACATCGTCCTGTCCGGCAGCAACCGCACATGGATGGAAGAAGGCGAGGAGCACTGATGAGCGAGTCCACCACCAAACTGGTTCCCACCCCGGGCCAGACCATCGGCCCGTTCTACGGCTTCGCGCTGCCCTATGAAAAGGACAGCCAGCTGGTCCACCGCGCGTACCCCGGGTCCATCCGGCTGCACGGCGTGGTGACCGACGGCAACGGGGCGCCGATCCCTGACTCCCTGCTGGAAATCTGGCAGGCCGACGAGCACGGCCGGATTTCCCGCGAGACCGGTTCGCTGGTCCGCGATGACCACACCTTCACCGGCTTCGGCCGCGTGGCCGTGGACAATGTGGGCCACTACACCTTCACCACGGTCAACCCGGGTGCCACGGAACCCGGCAAGGCCCCGTTCATTTCGCTGGTGGTCTTCGCGCGCGGCCTGCTGAACCGGCTGTTCACCCGCATCTACCTGCCTGAGGACACCGAGGCACTGGCCAGCGACCCGCTGCTGTCCTCGCTGCCGGAAGACCGCCGGAACACCCTGATTGCCGAGCGCGAACCGAACGGCGACCTTCGGTTCGACATCCGGCTGCAGGGTGACGGCGAAACCGTCTTCCTGACCTACCCGGGAATCTAGGGACGCATGAATCCAGCGGACCACGCTGATTTCGGGCTGCTGTCTCCGGCTACGGCCGGGACAGCAGCGTCCCGTTTAACCAGCGACTACCAATTCATCCAGGCCATGCTTGACGTGGAACTCGAATGGACGCGCGTGCTGGCCGACGCCGGCAGGGTCCCGGCGGACGCCGTTGAAGCTGTCGAACAGGCCTCACACGCTGACCTCTACAACGCCGCCGCACTGGCGGAGCGCGCGCAGGGCGGCGGCAACCCGGTCATCCCGCTGCTGGCCGATCTGCGCGCGGAGGCCAAAAAGCGCCACACGGGCGCGGCCTCGGCGATCCACAAGGGCGCCACCAGCCAGGACATTCTGGACAGCGCCCTGATGCTGATGGCGCGCCGCACGGTTGCCGCAATCACCACCGACCTGAAGTCGGCCACTGCCGCCCTGGCCCGGCTCGCGGACGAACACCGCGGCACCATCACGGTGGCCCGCACGCTGACCCAGCACTCGCTGCCGTCAACGTTCGGGCTCAAGGCCGCCAACTGGCTCTCCGGGGTGGCCCAGGCCGGGGTGCGGCTGGAGCAGGTGGCCGGCGGGCTGCCGCTGCAGTGGGGCGGCGCGGCCGGCACCATGGCTGCGCTCACCGACCTGGCCCACCAGCCCGACCCGGCCGCGGCGGACGGACCTGCAGAAACCAACGACGGCGGTGCGCTGGGCTTGGCAGCCCGCCTCGCCGAACGGCTGGGGCTGGCTGATCCGGTGGCACCGTGGCAGACCAACCGGCTGCCGGTCACCTCGCTGGCCGCGGCATTGGCCGACGTCCTGGCTGCCGCCGGAAAGGTTGCCAACGACGTACTGTTGCTCAGCCGGCCGGAATTCGGCGAGCTAGCGGAGCCCGCCGCCGACGGCCGCGGCGGCTCCTCGGCCATGCCGCAAAAGCAGAATCCGGTGTTGTCCGTGCTGATCCGCAGCGCCGCACTGGCCGGTCCGGGGCATCTGGCCCAGGTCCAGGCTGCCGCTGCGGGGGCCATTGATGAGCGGCCGGACGGTTCCTGGCATGTGGAGTGGCAGGCGTTGCGCCAGCTCCTCCGGCTGGCCGGCGGGGCAGCAGCCAAGCTGGCCGAACTCTCCGACGGGCTGGTGGTCCGTCCGGAACGGATGCGCCGGAATCTGGAACTCACCGGCGAGCTGGTGGTCAGCGAACGCATCATGGCCACCGTGGCGCCGATGCTGGACGGGGGCACCCCCGGCGCCGGCAAATCCAAAGTCCAAAACCTGGTCAACCAGTCGCTCGCCGGCCAAGGCACGTTGGCGCAGCTGCTGCGCGAAGCGGTGCCCGCCCACATGCTGCCCGACACCGCGCTGGACGAACTGCTGGATCCGGCCGGGTACACCGGCCAGAGCAGCGGACTGATCGACCGGATCACTTCCTACTACGCAGAATGGAGCCATTCGTGACCGTTCCCGAAATCATCCCCACCTTGCTGTCCGAGGGCAAAGGCAAGCCCGTGCTGCTGGCGGGCGCCGGCCTGGGAACCGGAGCCAAGTCACTCTGGATCGACGCCGTGGCCCACCTGCAGGACTTCCACGTCGTGGGCGTCGACCTGCCCGGCCACGGGGCCAGCCCGGCCTCCACCGAGCCGTTCACCATGGCAGAACTGGCCCAAGGCGTGATGGCCATGCTGGACAAACTGCGTCAGGCGGGCGATATCGACGCCGAGGCCTCGGTGTACTTCGCGGGTGTCTCAATGGCCGGTGAACTGGCACTGCAGCTGGGCCTGGACTACCCGGACCGCTTCGGGGGCCTGGGCGTGGTGTGCTCCGGCGCCAAGATCGGTGAGCCGGCCGCGTGGCTGGAGCGGGCCGAAACCGTGCGCAGTTCAGGCACGCCCACCATGGTGACCGGCTCGGCACAGCGCTGGTTCGCACCGGGCTTCATCGAGAAGCATGCCGAGCGCACCACCCGCCTGCTGCACACCCTGCAAAACGCCGACCGCTTCGCCTACGCCCACTGCTGCGAGGCGCTGGCCGGCTTCGACGTCCGCGAACGGCTGGAGGAGATCGCCACCCCGGTGATCGCCATCGCCGGGGGAGTGGACCAGGTCTGCCCGCCGGAGTTCGCCGACGCAGTGGCGAACGGCGTGCAGAAGGGGCGGTCCGCCGTCGTCGAGGGTGTGGCCCACCAAGCGCCCGCCGAGGCGCCCGAGGAAACCGCGGCCCTGCTGCGGGACTTCTTCCTGGCTGTCTGAACCGCAGCCGGACCGATTACTGAAACAACCCAAGGAGTACCCGCCGTGAGCGAAAACCGCACCTACGATCCTGCCAAGACACAGCAGGAGGTGTACGACGACGGCATGGCCGTGCGTCGTCAGGTCCTGGGCGATGCCCACGTGGACCGCGCCAACAGTTCGATCGACGAGTTCACGCAGGACTTCCAGGAACTGATCACCCGCTACGCGTGGGGCACCATCTGGACCCGGGACGGACTGCCGCGCACCACGCGCAGCGCCATCACCCTGACCGCCATGATCGCCAGGGGCCACTGGGAGGAATTCGCCATGCATGTCCGTGCGGCTCTGACCAACGGGATGACCCGTGACGAAATCAAGGAGGTCGTGCTGCAGTCGGCCATCTACTGCGGCGTGCCGGACGCGAACGTGGCGTTCAAGGTCGCCAAGGGCGTCTTTGCCAGCCTTGACGAGGATCACAGCGCCTCGATATAGTTCATATAACGTACAAGCGTTCGTGAAGCGAACACTCCCGGGGTAGAAGCGGAGGTTTGCGGACCCCCGGCGGGATCCGCGAAGGCAACCCGGGAGGGTCCTGCGCGGATCCCCTTTCATGGAGCGGTCCGGTCCGGCCACAGCGCTGGCCCGGACCGTTTTGCTGTAACACCGAGCGCACGCCAGACGTGCGCCACGAAGGAGCTTCGAATGAACCAGGCATATCTGTTTGACGCCGTCCGCACGCCCTTTGGCAAGTTCGGCGGTGCGCTGGCCGGTGTCCGCCCGGACGATCTGGCGGCCGAAGTCGTCAAAGCAGAAATTTCCCGGGCCCCCGGCCTGGACCCGGAGCGCATCGACGAAGTGATCTTCGGCAACGCCAACGGCGCCGGCGAAGAGAACCGGAACGTCGCGCGCATGGCCACGCTGCTGGCCGGCCTGCCGACCTCCATCCCCGGCACCACCGTGAACCGTCTGTGCGGCTCCAGCCTGGACGCCGCGATCATTGCCTCCCGGCAGATCAATGCCGGCGAAGGCGACCTGGTGCTGATCGGCGGCGTCGAGTCCATGAGCCGTGCGCCCTGGGTGCTGCCGAAGACCGAAAAGCCCTACCCGGCCGGGGACATGACCCTGGCATCGACCACGCTGGGTTGGCGCCTGGTGAACAAGAAGATGCCGCAGGAGTGGACAGTGTCCTTGGGCGAGGCCACCGAACAACTGCGCGAGCGTCACGGCATCACCCGCGAGCGGCAGGACGAGTTCGCGGCTGCGTCGCACCGCCTGGCCGACGAGGCCTGGAACGCGGGCAAGTACGACTCGATGGTGGTGCAGGTTCCGGGAACCGACCTGGCCCGCGACGAGTCCATCCGGCCCACCAGCACCGCGGAGGTCCTGGCCGGGCTCAAGACCGTCTTCCGCCCGGTGGCCGATGGCCCCGAGGGCGGCACCGTCACTGCCGGCAATGCTTCTCCGCTGAACGACGGCGCCTCCGCGGCGTGGCTGGGCAGCGAGGCCGCCGCCGGGCTGCTGGGGACCCAGCCGCTGGCCCGCATCGCCGGCCGGGGCGCATCCGCCCTGGAGCCGCAGTTCTTCGGCTTCGCGCCGGTGGAAGCCGCCAACCAGGCCGTCAAACGGGCGAGCATCAGCTGGTCGGATGTCGCCGCCGTCGAGCTCAACGAGGCGTTCGCGGCGCAGTCGCTGGCGTGCATCGACAACTGGGACATCGATCCGACCATCGTGAACGCCTGGGGCGGAGCCGTGGCCATCGGCCACCCGCTGGGCGCCTCGGGCATCCGCATCCTGGGCACGCTGGCCCGCCGCCTGCAGGAATCGGGCGAGCGCTGGGGCGTGGCCGCCATCTGCATCGGGGTGGGCCAAGGCCTCGCCGTCGTGCTGGAAAACGTCAACTCAACCAAGAACTAAGGAGGTAAGCGAGTGGCTACATTCGCTGCTACTGCCCAGGACGCCGTCGCCGGCATCCAGGACGGCGCCACGGTGTTGATCGGCGGGTTCGGCAACGCCGGACAGCCGATGGAACTGATCGACGCACTGATGGACTGCGGTGCCACCGACCTGACCGTGGTGAACAACAACGCCGGGCAGGCCGACGCCGGATTGGCGCTGCTGATCAAGGAACGCCGGGTCAAGAAGATCATCTGCTCCTTCCCCCGCCAGTCGGATTCCTGGCACTTCGACACCGCGTACCGCGCCGGCGAGATCGAACTGGAGCTGGTGCCCCAAGGCAACCTGGCCGAACGTATCCGCGCTGCCGGCGCCGGCATTGGCGGCTTCTTCACGCCCACCGGTTACGGCACCATGCTGGCCGAAGGCAAGGAAACCCGCATGATCGACGGCAAGGGCTACGTGCTTGAGACCCCGATTCACGGCGACGTGGCACTGATCAAGGCGCTGACCTCCGATCGGAAGGGCAACCTGGTCTACCGCAAGACCGCCCGCAACTTCGGACCCATCATGGCTGCCGCCGCCAAGAAGAGCATCGTCCAGGTCTCCGGCATTGTGGAGACCGGCCAGTTGGATCCGGAGGTCATCGTGACGCCGGGAATCTACGTGGACACCGTCGTCGAAATCGCGCCGCAGGCCGCAGAAGGAGAGAGGTAAACCCGTGAGCGAGAAACTCAGCCGCGAAGACCTGGCCAAACTGGTGGCCCGGGACATCCAGGCCGGCTCCTTCGTCAACCTGGGCATTGGCCAGCCGACGTCGGTGTCGAACTACCTCACCGCCGAGCAGGACATCACGCTGCATACCGAAAACGGCATGCTGGGCATGGGTCCGGAGGCACACGGCGAGGAGATCGATCAGGACCTGATCAATGCGGGCAAGGTCCCGGTCACCGAGGTGCCGGGGGCGTCCTACTTCCACCACGCCGACTCCTTCGCGATGATGCGCGGCGGCCATCTGGACGTCTGCGTGCTCGGCGCGTTCCAGGTCTCTGCCACCGGCGACCTGGCGAACTGGCACACCGGCGCACCCGACGCCATCCCCGCCGTCGGCGGTGCCATGGATTTGGCGACCGGTGCCAAGGATGTCTACGTGATGATGTCCCTGTTCACCAAGGACGGCAAGCCGAAGCTGGTTCCGGAGTGCACCTACCCGCTCACCGGCGTGGGCTGCGTCACCCGCGTATACACTAATGACGCGGTCTTCCTGATTACCGAGGAAGGCGTGCGCGTGCGCGAGACGTTCGGGACCACGCTTGAAGAACTGCAGTCCAAGATGGACGTCAAGCTGCTCCCGCCCACCGAGTAATTGCCGTAAGGAACCATGACCGAGACCAAAACGCCGGGCGACCAGTTCGTCCAGTCGCTGGCCCGCGGATTGACCGTGATCAGGGCTTTCGACGCCGACCACGTCACCATGACGCTCAGCGAGGTCTCCAAGAGAACGGGCCTGACCCGCGCTACGGCGCGGCGGTTCCTGCACACCCTGGTCGACCTGGGGTATGTGCGCACCGACGGCCGCGTTTTCGAACTCACCGCTCTGGTGCTCCAGCTGGGGTATTCCTACCTTGCCGGGCAGAGTCTGCCCCAGCTGGTGCAGCCATTGCTGGAAGAGTTGTCCGCGGAGCTGCACGAATCGACCTCCGCGTCCATCCTCGACGGGCACGAGATCGTCTACATCGCCCGCATCCACACCCGGCGGATCATGACCGTGGGCATCATGGTCGGCACCCGCTTCCCCGCTTATGCCACCTCGATGGGCCGCGTGCTGCTGGCCGGCCTGCCCGCGGACCAACTGGAGGACTACCTGGCCTCCGCTGAGCTGAAGCCGCTGACCTCACGCACGATCGCCGACCCCGACCAGCTGCGCGCCGAACTGGACGCCGTGCGGTCGCAGGGGTGGGCCTTGGTGGACCAGGAGCTGGAAATCGGGCTGCGGTCCGTGGCCGTGCCGGTCTTTCACCCCGATGGCTCGGTGGTCGCGGCGCTGAACATGTCCATGCAGGCATCGCTCGCCGATGGCACCCGGGACGTGGAGACAGTGGTGGCGGAGACTGTGCCCAAGCTCCACGCCGTCTCTGCCACCATCACCGACGCCCTGCGTGCCCAACAGTAGGCCACGACCTTAAACTTGCACCCGCCGCTCGCGGGTTTCAAGCGAACAGGCACCGCACGAATCGAGTTCCCCAGGGAGGACCGCGCACATGGGAGGACGCAGAACCGCGGGGTGGCTTCGGGCTGCCTCCGGCATAGCGGGCGAGGTGCTCGTGACCCTGGGGGGCATTGTCCTCCTCTACGTCGTCTGGCAGCTGTGGTGGACCAACCTCGACGCCCAGGCTGCACAGCAGGGCGCCGTCACAGCCTTGTCCCGCCAATTCGCAGCTCCGGCGGAGCGGTCCGGTTCCGACGACTTCGGACTGCCGCAGGCTGAAAAGCCACCCGGGGACGGGGAGACCTTCGGCATCGTCTACATCCCGCGCTTCGGCGACGAGTTCTCCGTGCCGGTCTCCGGGGGAGTTGGTCCCGAAGTCCTCGACTCGCTGGGCCTGGGCATGTACCCGGGCACAGCGATGCCGGGGCAGACGGGGAACTTCGCGGTGGCGGGCCACCGTCAGACGTACGGGAAGGTCCTTGACAAGATCGACACGCTCCAGCCCGGGGACCGAATTCATGTGCGCACTGCCGGCGGATACTTCAGCTACGTCTTCGAGAGGTACACCATCGTGACACCGGACCGGACAGATGTGCTGCTGCCTGTCCCGGAAAAACCGGGAGCCAAACCAGCCAAACCGATGATGACGCTGACAACCTGTCATCCAAGGTTCGGCGACCAGGAGCGCTACATCGCCTACGCCGCGCTGGAATCATGGCGCCCCGCCGACGCGGGACCGCCCGATGAAATCGCTGGCCTGGTGGCCGCACAGACAGGAGCCTGAGGTGTACTCCTGGATCTTCCGCACTCTGCCCGGCCCGCTCGCCGTGCGGATTCTTCTCTCGGTGATGCTGCTGGCGGCAGCCGTCCTGGCGCTCATGGAGTTCGTTTTTCCCTGGATCAGTTCCCTCGGGCTGCTGGAAGGCGAGGCGACACTGAGCCAACAGCCGGGATGAGCCGGGGGAGAGAACCGGGCAGGACGTGACCCCTTCCCGTGGAACCCCTGCAAACCGTGCCGATTTAGCGGATGTGTCCTACATCATTTATATTTCTGCCAGGGCCGGTGGATGCCGGCCGACGCAGGGCACCGAAAGTGTCGGATCGGCGCGATACCCGTCCTGCCAGCACAGCCGGGTTGGGGACAGGACATTTACGTGACATCACGACTGCGCTCTGCACTGATCACCGGCACTGTTGCCGCCGCTCTCGCCCTCGGTACTGTTCCCGCCTACGCAGACAGCCAGGATCCGGCGGGACCGCAGGGCCCCGTCCCCGGAGGAAACTTCCCGGCGGCTGACCCGGACACGGTTGCCGCCGGGGCAGCCGCTCCGGCAGCGGACCCAACGGTCACGACCGCTTCGGCTGAAGGCGCCCCCGGCGCCGGGCCGGTTCCGGCGGAGTCGGAGGAAGCTTCGGCGGACGCCGTGATCGACGTGCTGGTCGAGACGCCCGCTGCAAATAACGGCGGTGTGGCGCCGGACGACACCGAAGGGGCCCAGGCCCCGGCCCTGTCCGGCGCGGCTGGTGAAGCAGCGGAGGGTCCGGAAGGCGGTGCGGCCGGGCCGTCACCTGCGGCATCGACAACGCAGAAAACGCCTGCTGTTCCCGTCACCGAACGGGCTGTCCCTGCAGCGGAGCCTGAGGCTTCGCCCGCACCCGTTGCTCCTCCAGCGGTAATTCCCGCCGGGGTTGAGTCGATTGTGGTGGGCGGACACACTCTGACCCACAGCGACTTCAACATCCCGGATGAGATCGCCGCCAGCGATGAGGAGACCGTCATGCGCTGGGTGGAGGACAACATCGACCTCGTGCTCGAGTCCGAGGGCATGACCTATCTGGTGGACCTGATGCTGGACTACCTTTTGGCGGGTGACCTGGACGGGCTCGCCGCCATGATCCGCGAAATGAGTGCATCCGATCCGGCAGCGGGGGAGGAACTCATCCTGTGGCTGTACGAACAGTTCGAAGGAATCGGTGAATGGCCCGGCGACGTGGGCGGGTGGCCGGTTGTTGACGAGACCGTGCAGCCGGTCGAGGAACCGGCACCGGCCGCCACTCCGGCCCGCCCGAACGTAGCTCCCGCCGGGCAGCCTGTTCCAGAAGCACCGTCGGATGTGCTGCCGGTGGCTGTCCCCGCCAGTGCCCTGGCAGAGACCGGTGCGGCCGGCACCGGTTCGCTGGCCGCCGGCGGAGCGGGACTGTTGGTGCTTGGCTCGGCCCTTATCCAGTGGCGGCGCCGCAGCGCCTGAGGGCGGCCAGCCCCGCAGTGAGGGCCTCGTTGGCGGGGACGTGACAGTGGAGTACGGTGTGGACGCCGCCACGGCGGACGGCATTGGCAAGCACGTACAGGAAGACGCTTGCCGAGCCGCTGGAGACCGCGGTGCTGCCGGCCCTGGAGCAGCGACGGGGGCGGCAGGCTGCGGCCAGGACCCTGTGTCCTCCGGGTCCGCTATTCTCTGATAGACTTTTCTTCGATTGTTTTGTGTGGCAGTGGATGAAGGCCGTTCCGTATCAAACCGGGACGGGGCCTGTTTCCGGTCCGCGGGGTTCTTGCGCGGAGAATGCCACCCTTTTGCACGCCTACGGTCGCTTCGATTCCGCAGCGGGTGCGAAGACGACCGACAGTGCCTGGCCCTGCATGTAAGGCGGGGCAAAGCCCAAGAAAAACGGAGAACACGAAAGTGCCTACGATTAACCAGCTGGTCCGCAAGGGCCGCTCACCCAAGGTCAATAAGACCAAGGCGCCCGCCCTGAAGGGCAGCCCGATGAAGCGCGGCGTTTGCACCCGCGTTTACACCACCACCCCGAAGAAGCCGAACTCCGCGCTCCGCAAGGTAGCCCGCGTCAAGC
>NZ_JBNHHB010000185.1:0-10097 GCF_059091905.1 Arthrobacter sp. Dra40 | reverse complement strand
TGGCGAGCGTGGTCCGGCCGCCCGCGGACCAGGCAACGACGTGGTCGATATGCCGGATCGGGGCGTCGCACCACGGCCTGCGGCAGTACGCGTCGCGGGCCACGATCATCCGGCGCAGCCCGTCCGGAAACTTCCGCGCCGACGAGTCCATGCCCAGCAACTGCCCGGACCCCGGCGCGGTATAGAGCCGGCGCACCCAAATGTCTTCCACCCCGCCCTGCACCAACACCCTGTCCCGTTGGGCTTGTTCCCGGGCCGTTTTCCACCCAGGCTCCGTGCCCGCAGGCGGCGCTTTCTGCCCGGACTCCGTGCCTGCAGGCGGCGCTTTCTGCCCGGCACCGCCGGGCGACACGTTCCACCTCGACCCGCTGCCCGGCGGGCGGCCGGGGAGGATTTGTTCTGCCGGCCATGGTGCAAGGTTTGGGCCGGCTTCGCCGCCGGACGTGGCAGGCGGTCCCGGGTCGGGCTCCTGCGGCAGCCGGATGAGGTTCCGGGCGTACTGGGCCGGGACCACGCCGTACCCGGTCAGCCACGCCGGCTCCGCCTCGCCCTGCAGCAAGGCCCGGTCGGTCATCACCAACTGGACCTCCAGCCGGGCCGGGTCCGCGGTGCTGCGGCCGGTGACGCGTTCAAACACCGTATCGGCCATCAACTGCCCCCGCGACCTGGCATCCCCGGCGTTGCGCAGCCGGTCCGCCTCCTGGTTCAGCGCCGCCATCACCGCCACGCCCTGGACCACCGGCAGCACCGTCCGGACCGAGACCATTGTCTCCGGCTCCGGCCTGGCAGAGACATGCCGGTCCGCTTCGGCCTGCGCCGCCCGGTCCACCACCGAACGCGGTTCCAGCCGGTACGCCAGCCGTTTGGCCTCGGCCCGCAGCGCCCGGTTCCCCAGCCCGTGCAACCGGCCCCAAGTCCCCGCCAGCTCCTCATCCACGCGGGCCCGGTGCGCGGCGCTCAGGCAGCCGGTCTCCTGGACCAGGATCTCCGCCCGGTACTCACTCAGCTTCCCCGCCGCCAAAGCGGCCAGGGTGTGCGGCATCTGCCCCACCAGCGTTTTGGAGAGGTTCAACAGAACCGCGGCACGGTGCGGAGACTCCCGCCGGGCCAACCCGACCTGCGCCGCCACCCCCGCCCCCTGCCGGTCTTTGGGGGTCCCGGCGGCGGCACGGCGGGCGCGGACGGAGTTCTCCAGCGCCACCTGCGCCCTGGCCTGCGCGGCCGCGGCAGCGGCCTTCAGATCCTCCAGCGCCGCGATCTCATCCACCAACTCCCTCTCCCCCGCATCCAGATTGATACCGGACAAGGCACCGGCCCACAACCGGATCTCCCCCGAGCCGTGAACTGTGGCAGGACCCACTGGCGCAGTGACCCGTCCAGCACCCCGAACCGCTCCGCCGGCAGCAGGCGATGCTGCGACGCGAGGTTCGGGTGCTGCCGGATCAAACATGTCGGTGTCTCAATCTTCAGCATGCGTGCTTGCACGGCATCGAATAGGAGCGGACACGAACCCCTGACGGGTCCATGGACGCCACCGGAACTACAACCCGGAGGCCAACATTGGTGCTGAACTGCTACTAAACCCAGACTATTGGCTGGGTCTGACATTTTCGCAGGACACGGCAACCCTCACCGGCAGCCGCAGATGTGGAGTCATAACCCCCCGGTTCAGAGTCGCCAGAACCTCTGGCGGCGGACAACGCGGACCGGACAACGCGGATGGGACTCCGCAGGCGAAAACACGCTGGCGGATCGCGAAGACGGCAATACCACCGCGTCCCGGAACGTGCGCCCGCATGATCGGGCCCGCGCAGAAAGCACTGGAAGAGGACAGGAACATCGGACTCAACTGAGGGACCGCCTGAGCGGACCCATCAGACGGTCCGGCCCGCGCAGAAAGCACTGGAAGAGGACAGTGGTATCGGACCCAACAGGCGGGACCGCCCACCCCCCATCAGACGGTCCGCTCACCCGGCAACGCGCAAGCGGGACCGCCTGGACCGGACCCGCAGACGGTCCGCGCCAGAACGGACCCATCAGGCGGGACCGCCTGGAGGGGAGCTAGGTTGTCGCTGGCGCGAGGTCGTAATGCATCTCCACCAGATCGCCCAAGGTGCGGCTGGCAAGGAGCCGAGCCGGCGCCGTCGTACTGGAGACAGGCAACAGCGGCTGTCCACCGCCCAGCATGACCGGCACGAGGGTGAGGATGAGTTCGTCAAGCAGGCCGGCGGACGCATATTGGGCAGCGAGTTGACCGCCGCCTACCAGCCACACGTCTTTGTCGCCTGCGTCGGCGCAGATGCTCTCATGGAAGATGCCGACATCGCCGCGCACAAACGTGATGTCGGCTCCCGGGATGCCCGGCAGCTCGTGATGGGTGAAGACCCACGTCGGCGTCGAGCCGTAAGCCCAGTCCTCCGGCGCCTCCTTCAGCAGGAACTTATACGTCTCGGAACCCATGACGATGGACCCTATGCGCTGCATGAAGGTGTCAAAGCTGTCCTTGACGCCAACGGCGTCGTTGAACTGCATGAGCCAGTCGAGCTTGTTGCTGCGGTCGGCAATGTACCCGTCCACCGAGCTGCCGACGTAGTAGATAGTCCTCGCCATGGGCCCATGCTAGCCAGCGGGCCGCACTAGTGGAAGGCTGGAACGATCAGATAGATGCCGTACAGCACCGCGGCAGCCGCCACCGCGAAGCTTAGGTAGGCAAGACCGCGGTAGGTGCCGCGGCGCGAAGCAGGCGCATCTGAGGCGACAGCGAGCAGGCGCACGCCAAGCCCGTAGGAGCCCACCACGAGCAGGGCCGAGACCAGTGTCGCCACGGCGACGATCAGGAAGGCAATCCAGTTAATGGTCATCGTGCCGCTCCTTGATCCGTGCCGCCTTGGCCGTCAGTGCTTCGTATCTTGGCGGCGCGTACCGCCGCAGCCTGGGTTTTAGTCCGGGCATCAGGCGGCGCCGTCGGGCTCTTCCCATCCATCGGTTCCGGCGCGTTCGGCGCCTGGGCGCCCTCGGGACCGCCTTGATCTGAGCGGAGTCCGGCCTGCTCGTGCGCCCTCTTCTTCGCCGTGGCCCTGCGCTTTTTCTTGCGCTTGATCTTGACGATCTCGCCCACCTGGTCCACGTCGCTGATGGCGTTGTCGTGGCTCACCCGGCTGCGCTTGGAAATGAGGTACATCAGACCGATTACCAGTACACCGGCGACGGCGTCAATGACGATCCCGGCGACGCCCACATGGGCGATGGCTGCGGCCAGTGCACCTATGCCACCGGCAGCCGGCAGGGTCAGCAGCCATCCGATGCCGATGCGCCCGGCTGTTCCCCAGCGGACTGTGGCGCCCTTGCGGCCCAGCCCCGAGCCAATCACCGAACCGGAGGCTACCTGCGTGGTGGACAGCGCGAAGCCCAGATGGGAGGAGGCCAGGATGGCCGACGCCGTAGCGGATTCGGCGGCAAAACCCTGGGCCGGCTTGACCTCGGTCAGACCGGACCCCATGGTCCGGATGATGCGCCAGCCACCGCTGTAGGTACCGATGGCGATGGCCAGAGCGCAGGAGAGGATCACCCAAAACTCGGGACCGGTGCCCGCCGCTTGGAAACCGCCGGCGATCAGCACCAGGGTGATGACGCCCATCGTCTTCTGGGCATCGTTGGTTCCGTGGGCCAGGGCCACCAGCGAGGACGAGAAAATCTGGCCGTAGCGGAAACCACCGCGTTTGGGGCTCGCAGCGCTCTCGTCGCGTTTGGTGATCCAGTACGCCAGCTTTGTCCCCAGATACGCCACGCTTCCGGCAATCAGGGGAGCCAGAATGGCCGGCAGCAGCACCTTGGACATCACGACGCCGTAGTCCACCGCCTGCAGCCCCGCGCCCACAATGGCCGCACCGATCAGTCCGCCGAAGAGCGCGTGGGAGGAACTGGAGGGCAGCCCCATCAGCCACGTGATCATGTTCCACACAATGGCACCGATCAGGCCGGCGAAAATCATCACCGGCGTGATTTGAATCCCACCCTCGCCCTCCCGGATCAGGCCACCCGAAACGGTCTTGGCCACTTCGGTGGACAGGAAGGCTCCCACGAGGTTCAACACCGCCGCGAGAGCCACCGCGGTCTTGGGCTTGATTGCCCCGGTGGCAATCGGCGTTGCCATCGCATTAGCGGTGTCGTGGAAGCCGTTCGTGAAGTCAAAGAAAAGCGCCAGCACGACGACGAGCGCGACTATGAAGGTGAGGTCCACCTAGTACCCAATCTTGTTGGAAGAGTTCATGTGAAATTCGTCGGACCGGGGGTTGTGAACTCAACCTTCCGGCGAACCGCCTTCCGATTGTAGAGCGCCGGGAGGCCTGCGCAAACCACGCTGGGCGCGTGCCTCAATCGTGCCGGCGCCGCAGCATCAACCGTGGCGGCGCCGTGTGCATCAACCGTGCCATCGCCGCGTGCCCAAACGGTGAAGGGAGGACCGCGAAGGGCCCAGGCGCGCACGGGCACATCATGCGATGTCCGTCCCGGCTGCCGGCGTGGGAACGCAGGGGTTGTCCACCCGGCAGGGCCACAGTAAAACGGTGGGATGGACCCGAAAACTGCGGCGTGGATCGAGGCCTACCGGCAGGCATGGGACACGAATGATCCGGATCAAATCGCAGAGTTGTTCGCCGACGACGCCGAAT
This sequence comes from Arthrobacter sp. Dra40, assembly GCF_059091905.1. Lineage (NCBI taxonomy): Bacteria > Bacillati > Actinomycetota > Actinomycetes > Micrococcales > Micrococcaceae > Arthrobacter > Arthrobacter sp. Dra40. The sequence continues at coordinate 5,427 of NZ_JBNHHB010000185.1, read as the reverse complement.
ACCGGACCGAGCCCTGGACGGAACCGTGGCGCGGCCGGAACAGCATTGTCCAGCACTGGCTGGCACGGAAGGATGCGCCCGGCGCCGCAGCGTTCAATTGGCACGAAGTCGCGGTCACGGGCGATGTGTCCGTGGTGGAAGGGACGACGGTCTACCGGGACGGGCCAACCTACAGCAACCTGTGGGTCATCCGCTTGAACAGCGAAGGCCGGGCCACCCGATTCACCGAGTGGTGGATGAACCATACAACCGCTTCCTAAACGGTCAGGACGAACGTGCGCCCGGGTACATCATCCGGTGCCGGTGGTCGTAAGCTCAGGGGATGGCGAGATACTTCGACGTGCACCCCAAGGATCCCCAGCCGCGGTCGATTGGCCAGATCGTGGACCTTGTCCGGTCCGACGCGCTGATCGTGTACCCGACGGATTCCTGCTATGCGCTCGGAGCGCAGCTGGGCAACAGGGACGCCTTGGACCGGATTCGAAGCATCCGACGGCTCAACGACAAGCACCACTTCACCCTCGTCTGCAAGGACTTTGCCCAACTGGGACAATTCGTGCACATCGACAACCGGGTCTTCCGCAGCATCAAAGCGGCCACGCCGGGAAGCTACACGTTCATCCTGCCGGCCACCAAGGAGGTTCCCCGCCGCCTGCTGCATCCGAAGAAAAAGACCGTCGGCGTCCGCATACCCGCGAACAACGTGGTCCAGGCGATCCTGGGAGAACTGGGAGAGCCGCTGCTTTCCAGCACGCTGCTGCTGCCGGACGATGAGGAACCGCTGACCCAGGGCTGGGAAATCAAGGAGCGGCTCGACCACGTGGTGGACGCCGTTGTGGATGCCGGCGACTGCGGGTCCGATCCCTCCACCGTCGTCGATTTCTCCAGCGGTTCTGCCGAGGTTGTCCGTCACGGGGCCGGCGACCCGTCCCCGTTCGAATAGTTTTCCCGCCGGGTCAGTCTTGCTTGCGGGCCCTGCTGGGCTGGACCCGCGGGGGCTCTCCGGGCATCTTGGGATAATCCGGCGGAAACGGCATCTCCCCCAGACCGGAGGCCAGGTCGCGCTCCCACCATTGCAGCAGGACGTCGATTGTGCCGGGCTCATCGTGCATGCGGGCCCAGGGGTCACCGGTGGTCTTCAACCGGTCGGGAACCGTGGCGATGGTGAAATTCTTCGGGTCGGCCGTTTCGAGTTCGTCCCATTCGATCGGGCAGGACACCGCGGCGTGCGGCAGGGCGCGCGGGCTGTAGGCACCGGCCATGGTCCGGTCGCGGTTGGCCTGGTTAAAGTCCACGAAGATCCGTTCGCCGCGCTCCTCCTTCCACCAGGAGGTCGTCACTTTTTTGGGCATCCGCCGCTCGATTTCCCGGGCGGCCGCAATGACGGCGTGGCGCACGTCCAGGAATTCGTGGGTTGGCTCGATCGGGGCGAACATGTGCAGGCCGCGGTTGCCGGAGGTTTTGATGAACGCCGTGAGCCCGGCCTCCGCCAGCACCGACCGCAGCTCAAGCGCTACCGGGATGGCGTCGTCGAACGACGTTCCCGGCTGCGGATCCAGGTCGATGCGCAGTTGGTCCGGGTTGTCGGAGTTCTCCGCACGCGAGGGCCACGGATGGAATACCACGGTGTTCATCTGCACCGCCCACACTGCCGCGGCCGGCTCATCGAGCACCAGTTGCGGATGCGAGCGCGCGCTCGGATAAACCACCATCACCGACCGGACAAAGTCGGGCGCGCCTTTGGGCGGGTTCTTGGAGAAGAACTGCTCGCCCTCGATCCCCTCGGAGAACCGTTGCAGTGACACGGGGCGGTCACCGTTGGCGCGGATGAATGCCTCACCCACCTCCGCGATGTAGCGCGCCAGGTCCAGTTTGGTGATCCCCAACTCGGGCCACATCACCCGGCTGGGACTGGAGATGCGCACCTCGCGCTCACCGTGCGGTCCGTCAACCGTCAACGTCGTCTGTTCGCTGGCCATGGAAACACCTAAACACACCACGGCCCTTCTGGCGAGGCATGATGGGTGCATGCCCACCACCGAGTCCCCCGTCTCCATCGATGCCGGCGCCACCACCGTCTCCGGCGTTTACGCCCGTCCAGAGTCCCCCACCGCAACCCTCGTGGTGGCCCACGGGGCGGGCGCGGGCATGGATCACCCATTCCTGGCGGGCTTCACACAGGCACTGAACGGCGACGGCGTTGCCACCTTGCGCTTCAACTTCCCCTACCGGGAAGCCGGCAGAAGGTTCCCCGACCGCCCGCCGGTTGCGGTCGAATCCTGGCGGGCAGCCATGCAGGAAGCGGCTGCCCGTTCGGAAGGAGAACCGCTGTGGGCCGCCGGAAAATCCTTTGGCGGCCGAATGGCCTCGATGGCCGTTGCCGAGGGGATGCCGGCCGCCGGCCTGGTGTATCTGGGCTATCCGCTGCACCCGCCGGGGAAACCGGAAAAGCTCCGGGACGAGCACCTGTACGGCCTCTCCGTGCCCATGCTGTTCCTGCAGGGAACCCGCGACACCTTCGCCATCCGCGAGCTGCTTGAGTCCGTCGTCGAACGCATTGGGCCAAACGCCGTGCTCGCCTGGCAGGAAGGGGGCGACCATTCTTTCGCGGTGAAAGGCCTCAAACGTTCAGCGGCCGACGTCGGTGCCTCCTTGGCGGCGACGGTGGCGGATTTCGTCAGCAGAGACCCGCACCGTTTGTAAGTGCCCGCGCCGTCCTGCTTCGAGGGGTACCGTCAACCCGAGGCGAGGCCCGCGTTCCCGTCGGCGACCCCAACCTCACTGCCTCAGTGAGGACTACTCAGCATCGGCAATCGAGTCGATGGTCCGTGTGGAGGTGATTGGATCCGCATGGCGGTGCGCCACCTTCCACTGGCCGTCCTCCAGTCGGAAGATGGTTGTGACCCGCAGGGATACCGGGAGCACTTCATCCGAGCCGTCGAGCTTGGCCCGGGTCCGCTCGATTTCCACCATGTAGGCCACGTCTGTTCCGGCGTACTCGGACACCCGCTCGAACCGGCTGGGCTCGCCCTCGCTCAGCAGGGAGGCGGCCCGTTCCATGGTCTCCTCAATCCGGTCCCTTCCCCGGGCAGGCGGACCGAGCGGATTCGCGAGCGTCACGTCATCCCGTCTCGAAAACAGTTCCTTCTGCAGCGCAGGGTCCCCCCGGACGAACGCATCCAGGGCCTGATGGTAGCTTTCGACGATCGGCTCAAGATCGGACCAAGGCATGATTCCTCCTGCTGCCGCCGCCGGTTTCGAACCGTTGGCGCTGGCTGGCCGTTGATACAGCCATGGTCCCACCGGAGGCCCGGGACGTCCACGACCTGCCGGCCTGGCCCTTCCGACGAGGATGCCTGGTCCCGCAGCCGGGCCCGGGTCCCGGGATTACGATAGGCAAGCGGAGGGTGCGATGCCCCGGCCCTTCCGCGCAGCCTTGCCTGAGGAAGAATCCGATGACCGAGCGAAGCAGCGGACACACGCTGGAGTTGGAGTTCATCCTGGACGCGCCGTGTGAACACGTTTTCCGCGTGCTGACGGAGCCCGCCGAGCTGGTGAAGTGGTGGGGCCCCGAAGGTTTCACCACACCCGTAGCCACGCTCGACCCGACGCCCGGCGGCAGTTACCGGCTGACGATGAAACCGCCCGGGGGCCAGCCCTTCCACCTGACCGGCGAATTCCTGGTGGTCGATCCTCCACACCGCCTTGTGTACACCTTTCGGTGGGAGGAACCTGCACCGGATGACCGTGAAACGGTCGTCGAACTTGTCCTCGAACCTTCGCAGCGCCGCACGCGGCTGGCACTCTCCCACGGCGCATTTGCTACCGAAGAACGGCTCAACCTTCACCGCGCCGGCTGGACGGACGCCCTCGGCAAACTCGCCCGTGCCGTCAGATCCGGTATCTGAGCGCACGTCTGGGTTGAGGGCCGGCCCGATCGGGCGCCTTACCGCCGCGCCATCTCGTGCGCCGCGCCCGAAGGCACCGGGTCGTGCCGCAGGTACGCGCGCCGGAAGTGCCCCGTGCCGCCGGTCAGGGCGCGAAGGTCGATGGCGTAGCGCAGCAATTCCTGGTCGGGGACTTCGGCGCTGATTTCGCTGACGTCCCCGCCAGCCGAATCCGATCCGGTCAGGCGCCCGCGCCGGGTGGAGAGGTCACTCATCACCGTCCCCACATAGTCGTCCGGAACCGTGATCGTCACAGCGGAAACCGGCTCGAGCAACTGGATGCGTGCCGTCGCAGCGGCTTCCCGCAGGGCCAGGGCACCGGCAGATTGGAAAGCCGCGTCGGAGGAATCGACGCTGTGGGTCTTGCCGCCAACCAGCGTCACGCGGATGTCGACGACGGGGAAACCGGCCGAGACGCCTTTTTCCATCTGCGCCCTGACACCTTTCTCGACGGACGCAATGAACGGCCCGGGGATGATTCCCCCGACGATTTTGTCCACGAACTCGAAGCCGGTGCCCCGCTGGAGCGGTTCCACTTCGATCTCGCAGATGGCGAATTGGCCGTGTCCGCCCGATTGCTTGACGTAGCGTCCGCGTCCGGTGGCCGCTTCCGCGAAGGTTTCGCGCAAGGGGGTGACGACGTCGACCGTCCGCACGTTTACGCCCTGCCCGCGCAGCCTGTCGAGCACCACGTCGGCGTGTGATTCGCCCATGCACCACAGGATGAGCTGGTGCGTCTCGGCGTGGCGCTCCACCCGGAGGGTCGGGTCGCCTGCGGCCACCTTGGCCAGGCTCTTCGCCAGCGCTGCTTCATCATTACGCGTCGCAGCCTCCACCGCGACCGGCAACAGGGGTTCAGGCATGTCCCACGGTTGGATCAGCACCGGCTGCTCCCGTGCCGACACCGTGTCGCCGGTCTCGGCGGTCCCGATCTTGGTCAGCGCGCAGATATCCCCGGCGATGCAGGAGGACACCGACCGCAAGGTCGCGGCGAGCGGGGCGTGCAGGTGCGTGACCCGTTCGTCACTGTCGTGGTCGGCGTGGCCCCGGTCGGCCAGCCCGTGTCCGGACACGTGGATGGCAGAGTCGTCCTGCAAGGTGCCGGAGAACACCCGTACCAAGGACACCCGGCCGAGGAACGGGTCCGTGGTGGTGCGAACCACTTCCCCGGCGAGCGGTCCGTCGGGGTCGCAGCGCAGCGGGGTGCTCCGCGAACCATAGAGTCCGGTCACAGCCGGTATCTGACGCTCGAGCGGGGACGGGAAGGCCCGCTGGAGCATGTCCAGCAGCTCCACGATGCCGAGCCCCGTTTCCGACGAGGTGGCCAGCACCGGGTAGAACGAACCGCGTGCGACGGCGGTCTCCAGGTCCGAGAAGAGAACATCAAGGCCGATGTCCTCGCCGCCGAGGTAGCGGTCCATCAGCGACTCGTCTTCGCTCTCCGCAATGATGCCTTCGATCAGGGCACTCCGGGCGTCCT
>NZ_JBNHHB010000184.1:0-10106 GCF_059091905.1 Arthrobacter sp. Dra40 | reverse complement strand
AAAATCTTACGAGTATCGCTGTCACCGCAGAAAAAGCATCAGAGTTGCTAACCCACCTGCGCTTTTGAGTAAATGTCTCTTGTTCATCTGCTACGGGTCGGTGTGCTGCACGGCCAGTCCTCGATATCCGGGGTCAACGGTTTCCTTGAAATGCCTGCCATGTCAGTTCGGCCAGTGCGGCCTGGCCGCCGGGGCCGGGGTGGAAGTAGTCCAGGGTGCTGATTTCGGTGGCGGAGAACCTGTAGGCGTACACGGCGCCTCCGTCCCAGTGGCAGTTCTCATACCTGGCGCACGTGTCCTCGAGGATCTCATTGAAGGCCAGTTCGCGGGCAACAACTTCCTGCCGCTGGCTCTCGGTGACCCCGGCGCCAAGCATGGACGGGCAGGTTCCGGCGGCCGCCCAAGCACGTCTGGCCTCCTGGCCGGTGTGGAGAACGGACCAGAGGCGGTGAAGGTCGGGGATGCTGCTGATGTAGATGCGGGCATGCGGCAGCCCGTGATGCAGTGCGTCAAGAGCAGTAGTGACGTGGTGGGCGAAGTCGGCGGCGGAGGTCATCGCTGATGCCGAAGAGGCGCACAGATCGTTGGCTCCGATGAGTACGGTGATGTAGTCCGCCTTCTGGGCTACGGCCATGGACGCCTGCGCAGGCAGATCCGCCGCCGTGGCGCCGCTGGCGGAATCGTTGTAGTTGTTGGTGCTGATCTGCGGGTGAAGTGCCGCCAGCCGCTCGAAGTGACTGCGGATGCCGTCGGATCGCGAGTCGCCGGTGGACCAGGACTTCGCCGGGTAGTTGCCGGGCTTGCAACACGTGTTGGCCGCTTGGGTAATGGAATCTCCGAGTCCTGCGATGGCGTTTGGGTAGGATCGCGGGACGGCGGATCCTGGCATAGCCAGCAGGGTCAACAACATCAGAGGCAGGATCAGGAGCCGGAGGGCAGTGCCCACGGAACCTCCTCGGAAACGAGGGCGGCCGTAGCAAGGTGGCGGAAACCGTTGTTGCGCACCACCTTTTGCGCAGCCATCATGTCGAAGACTTTAACCACCGGGCCGGGCCAAACGGAACGGGCCGTGGCCAACAACTCCCGCGCCGACCGGATAAAGCTCTGGAAGCGCCGATTTCCAAGCCCGTGCAAGGCGCGCACTTCGCGGACGTGGGCGTCGGTGCCGTGCGGCTCATACACCTGAGCGCAGGCGTTAGCTTGCCACGGAAGTCAGGCCCGGCGTCGGCCGGCGCCGCCGGGCGCTGATCATGAGCCAGATACTCCAAATGATGCTCGACGCTATGCCAACCAGGGTCGGTAGGGTGTTATTCGACGAAAAACCCTCGGCACCAATGACCCAACCCTGCACCAGGTAGGCCACTCCGGTCAGCCCCAAAGTGAGCCCACGAATCTGGATACCCGGCCGCTCCAGATAATAGCGACGGCAAACAGCACAAACGAGAGCCCCAGCAACAGACCGTGGTAGCTCCGGGTACCCCATTCCAGCCAACGGATACCCTCCGCGACTTCGAAGCGGGCCGCCTTCTCCGCCTCCGGCGCAGCAGCCCAGGCATCTACGGCCTGCTTCAGGGCAACGCCGTCCACGGCTTGGAGAACCGCATAAAGCGCCAGTGCTGCTGCAGCGGCGACGGCGGCGAACCTTGCCACCCAGGAAGCCGGGCCGGTGTGGAGGTCCAGGGCCGCGAACAGCACCAGCAGTCCGGAAATCAGGATTGCCATCCCCACGAACTGGCCCAGGTGGATCCCGGTCCAAGCGGCGCTGTCCGCGTACTCGGAGAAGGCTGCTGCATGGTCATTGGCGCTGGCGGCGCCTGGCTGGAAAATCCCGGCCAACAACGAGACCAGCACCCCGGCAAAGAGAAGGGTTGCGGCCAACCGCAACCGCGAATGGGTGGGAACGGAGGATTCCGGCTCATCCGCCCGAGTGGGCCGGCCGACGCCGTCTTGGTCCATGATCCGCCTCCTGACGGAGCCCGGCTGCGTCTACTGTCCTGAGAGGTGCCCGCTGGACCCGCCCTTATGCAAGGGGGTAAAGCCCTCATATTCCCAACAGTGTGCTCCCGACGTCAGCACTTGTCGAGACGGCGGGGACGGCAGCGGCGGGGGTGGTCGCAGGGCCGTTGAGAGGGCCACGGGGCGAACCGGCAAGCCACAACCGCTCTCCGCTTCGGGCCGCTACACTGACGGCATCGACCCACAAGGCGACGGAGTTTGCAGTGCTGTGGCCGCTCAGGGTCGGGCAGAGCGCCGGCGCACCACCCTCGGTCGAGCTCGACGGTTGCCGGCGGCTCGTTGGCGCCGACGGCGGCGCCCGGACGTTCCCGGACGAGGCGGGCACCGCCGTCGTGCTGGCATTGAAGAAGTGAGGCGGACGGGGCCATGGCCGTGGACAAAGTTGCACTGGTAACCGGAGCATCATCCGGCATCGGAGAACACACCTGCCGGGAACTGGCACGCCGCGGCTTCACCGTCTACGCGGCGGCGCGCCGGCTGGAGCGGATGCGCCCGCTGGAAGAGCTCGGGGTCCGCGTGCTCGCCATGGATCTGACCGACGACGCGTCCATGGTGGCCGGCGTGGAGCGGATCTTGTCCGAACAGGGCCGCCTGGACGTGCTGGTCAACAACGCCGGGTACGGATCGTACGGTGCCGTCGAGACCGTGCCGCTGGACGATGCCCGGGAGCAGTTCGAGGTGAACCTGTTCGGGCTGGGGCGCCTCATCCAGCTGGCGGCCCCGGCCATGCGCGCACAAGGCAGCGGCCGGATCATCAACGTCTCGTCGATTGGCGGCGTCTTCTACGAACCGCTGGGCGGCTGGTACCACGCGGCGAAATTCGCGGTCGAAGGTTTGTCGGACTGCCTGCGGGTGGAGCTCAAGCCCTACGGCATTGATGTGGTGATCATTGAACCCGGGCCGATTCTGACCGAGTGGGACTCCATTGCGGTTCAGAGCCTGCTGCAAAGTTCCGAAGGAACAGCGTATGCCGGGCAGGCGGAGAGCGTGGCCGCGGCGATTGCGGGAGCCTACACGCCGGGCAGGGGGTCGCGGCCGGAGGTGGTGGGCCGCCGGATTGCCCGCGTGGCGGCCGCGCACCGCACGCGCAGCCGCTACCCGGTGGGAAGAGGCGCGCGGACCATCATGGGCGCCCGCCGGCTGTTTCCAGACCAGGTCTTCGACGCCATCCTCGCCAGGGTGTACCAGCGCTGAGCGGGCTCGCGGCCCCTGGGGCGTGGAAGGCCCGCCCAGCGAGCCGGCCGGCCACAAGGCACGAAACGTCGGTGGCCCGGCGGATGCGAAACCGGCCGGGCCAACGGCGGCGACAGGGGGCGTTACTGCTGTGCAGGGCGCATGCTGCCGGTCTCCACGAACCGCTGGTGCCAGGACAAGGCCTCGCCGAGCAGGTGCGGGGTGTGCTTGCCCAAGCTGTCGCGACAGGCACGGTCGAAGTAGTCCTGCAGCATCGGCTGGTAGTCCGGGTGGGCGCAGTTCTCGATGATCCTGCGCGCCCGCTGCTTCGGCGCGAGGCCCCGAAGGTCGGCCAGACCCTGTTCGGTGATCACGATCATCGTGTCGTGCTCGGTGTGGTCGACGTGGCTGGCCATCGGCACAATGCTGGAGACCTTCCCGCCTTTCGCTGTGCTGGGGGACATGAAGACGGACAGGTAGCTGTTCCGGGCGAAGTCGCCGGAGCCGCCGATTCCGTTCATCACCTTGGTGCCGGCGACATGCGTGGAGTTGATGTTGCCGTAGATGTCCGCTTCGATCATGCCGTTGAGCGAGATGCAGCCGAGCCGGCGGACCAGCTCGGGGTGGTTCGAAATCTCCTGGGTGCGCAGGATGATGCGCTCGCGGTAGTAGTCGACGTTCGCGTTGAACTCCTCCAATCCGGTGCGGCTGAGCGAGAAGGAGGTGGCGGAGGCCATCCGCAGCACGCCCTCCTTGAGCAGCTGCAGCATGCCGTCCTGGATGACCTCGGTGTAGGCAGTCAGGCCCCGGTAGCCGCCGGCCGCGAGGCCTTCCAGTACGGCGTTGGGGATATTGCCCACGCCGGACTGCAGCGGAAGCAGCTTCTCGGTCAGGCGTCCGCGCTGAATCTCGTGGTCCAGGAAATCCAGCAGATGGCCGGCGATTTTCTGTGAGGCGTCATCGGGCGGGTTGAAGGGGGAATTCCGGTCCGGTCCGTCGGTGTGCACAATGGCCACGATCTTGTCCGGATCCACCTGCAGGTAGGGTTCGCCAATCCGGTCGTCGGGCTGTACGAGCGGGATGGGCCTGCGGTCCGGGGGCAGGGCGGTACCGTAGTAGACGTCGTGCATACCTTCAAGCCCGAGCGGCTGGGCGCTGTTGATTTCCACGATGACCTGCCCGGCCTGCCGGAGCCAGGTCATGTTGTTGCCCACCGACGTCGACGGGATCAACCGGCCGTCCTCGAGGATGCCCACCGCCTCGACGACGGCCAGATCGACCTCGCCGAAAAACCCGAACCACGTGTGCTGGGCGACGTGGCTGAGGTGCATGTCGATATAGTCCAGTTCGCCGGCATTGATCCGTTCGCGCAGCGCCGGATCCGACTGGTAGGGCAGGCGCAGTTGCATCCCGTCGACCTTGGCGAGGGCGCCGTCGAGCTCGGGGGCCGTTGAGGCGCCGGTTAGCACGCGGATCTTGAACTGCTCTCCGGCCGCATGCGCGGTCTCCATCCGCGCCGCCAGCGCCTGAGGCACCGCCTTCGGGTAACCGGCCCCGGTGAAGCCGCTCATGGCCACCGTCATGCCGGGGTTGATCAGTTCAGCCGCCTGCTCCGCGCTCATTACGCGCTCCAGCATGCGGGCATTGCGAATCCGGTCTTGCATCATGCCCCTTCGTCAGCTTCTTCACTCTCCACTCTAGGCCTCGGCCGAAGGTGCCCGGGGGTGCGTGGCGGCCGGGAGCGCCCGTGCTGCCCGTTCTGCCGCACGTGAGGCTAAGCCTGCCTCAGCTGTTCTTCGGCGGTCTGCCGCACGCAGGCGGTGAGTTCTTCGAGGATCGGTGAGCGTATTTTCCAGCGCTGCCAGTACAACGGCACGTCCACCGGCAGGTCCGGTGCCAGCTCGTGCAGGGTGCCTGCCCTGATGTCCGCCAGACACTGTTGTTCCGGCAGCAGCGCCCACCCCAGCCCCAGCCGGACGGCGGCAGCAAACTCCGCCGACGCCGGCAGGTAATGGCGCGGCGCCGAGAGGGCAGCGCCGGTCAGCTGTCGGTAAAAACGCCCCTGCAGGTCGTCCTTGCGGTCGAAGTCCAGCACGGGGGCAGCCGCCAGCCACGCAAGGGAGCCGTCCACCCTCCCGGCGCTCCGCCAGTGCCTCAGATAGGCGGGACTGGCCACCGCGAGGTAGCGCAAGGAGCCGAGGGCTTCCACCGAACAGCCCTGCACCGGCTCCGGGGTGGCCGTCACGGCGGCGGTTACCCGCCCGGCCCGCAGCAGCGAGGTTGAATGCTGCTCGTCTTCGCGGTGGACTTCGAAGCAAACACCGCGCTCGCGCGGCATGCGGGCCAACGCGCCCAGAAACCAGGTGGCCAGCGAGTCCGCATTGACCACCAGCGGGAGGGCCACGCCGTCGCTGGTGCCGCCGAGTTCGCGCCGGGCATCGTCCTGCAGGACCTGCATCTGCCGGGCCAGCCGCAGCACCACATCGCCGGCCGCCGTGGGCTGCACCGGCGCGGTGCGCTGCAAGAGGACCTGGCCGGCCGCCTGCTCCATGGCCTTGATCCGTTGGGAGACGGCGGACGGCGTCACATGGAGCGCGCGGGAGGCGGCGTCGAAGCTGCCCTCTTGAACGACGACGGCGAAGGTCGCCAGATGCTCGTAGTGAAACGGCTGCATAAGCCCAGCTTACGGATCTGAAGATTCTTTAGCTGTACTGATCCACTGGTCTTCAGTAGCGTCGTCTGTTGTGACTGCTGCTCTTGCCCCTACAGTTTTGCTCGGCTTCGGGACCGGGCTCGCGCTCATCGTTGCAATCGGGGCGCAGAACGCCTTTGTGCTGCGCCAAGGCATCCGCGGCGAGCACATTGGCGTCGTTGTTGTCATCTGCGCCCTCTCGGACGCACTGCTGATTGCTGCCGGAATCGCCGGCATCGGCACGATCATCCAGGCAGCGCCGGCAGTGGTGGATATCATCCGCCTGGGGGGAGCAGCTTTCCTGCTGGCCTACGCGGTGTTCGCGGCCAGGCGGGCCATCCGGCCAGGTGCGCTGACGGCGTCGGAGAATGCGCGCGGCGGGGGAGTGGCGGCCACCGCCGCCACTGCGCTGGCGCTGACCTGGCTGAATCCGCACGTCTACCTGGACACGGTCCTGCTGCTGGGGTCCATCGCCAACACCCAGGGTGTTGAACTGCGCTGGTGGTTCGGCGCCGGCGCCGTGCTGGGAAGCATTGTCTGGTTCAGCGCGCTCGGTTTCGGAGCCCGGCTGCTGCGGCCCTTTTTTGCCCGGCCCAGCTCCTGGCGGCTGCTCGACGGTCTGATCGCCGTCATCATGCTGGTCCTGGGCCTACGGTTGGCCTTCAACCTCTGATCGGATATGCGAAGATGCCGGTATGGCCACCACATTGCTGCTGTTGGCGGACACGCACGTGCCGAAACGGGCGCGCCGCCTCCCGGACCAGGTGTGGGAAGCGGCGGAGGCGGCCGACGTCGTCTTCCATGCCGGCGATTGGATCACCGTCGACCTGCTCAACGAACTGGAAGAGCGGAGCCGGCGGCTGGTCGCGGTCTACGGCAACAACGACGGCAACGAGCTGCGCTCGCGGCTGCCGGAAATCGCCGAGGCGACCATCGAGGGTGTCCAATTCGCCATGGTCCACGAAACAGGAGCGGCGCAGGGCCGTGAACAACGCTGTGAAGCACGTTTCCCCGGTGCTGACGTGCTGGTGTTCGGGCACAGCCACATTCCGTGGGACACCACGGCACCCGGCGGCCTGCGGTTGCTGAACCCGGGGTCGCCGACCGACCGCCGCCGCCAGCCGGTCTGCACGTACATGACGGCTACCGCGGAGGGCGGCAGCCTTCTGGACGTCCAACTGGTGCCGGTGGAGCAGAGGGCGCGCTAATTGTTGTCGGATACCGCTTTGCTGACTTCCGCGGGGGTTTCGTACTGCCGGTCAGGAAGATTCCTGAGCGCCGACAGGACTTCGTCGCCGGCCCCGGAGTTTTCTGCGTTCTTCACCAAGTCGGCGGCGGAAGCGGGGTAGTCGACGCCGCCCAGCGCCTTCTGGATATCAATGGGACTGGGATTGTCTGCCATGGGAGTCCTTCCGATCCACTAGGGACTCACTAGGCTACGTGCTGACCGGTTCGCTGGGAATAGCCAACCGGGACAGCCTTACCCTGGTTCTTCTCCGCGAGGACGGGCGACACGCCGCACCGAGATTACGGTTTTGCAACGTTGGTTACTTTACGGTAACGTGCAGTCCGTGCGCGGGTCAGATGGCCGCGCCAGGGGATGCCGGAAGTTCCGGCGTGATCTACCCATGGAATGCCCGGACGCTGCCCACGCCTTTCGCCGTCAGAATGGCAGACGTCCACATGACCTCGATTTTGCGAGTGGCTGACGGCGGTGCGGAGACGTTCGGGGACGGACTGAGCATAAGGCGGCCTCAGTGGAGCATTGTGAAATCAAACAACAACATGAACCTCAGCCGTGCCCTGCGTGGCGGCCTGGCAGCAGTCGCCCTCACCGGAGCAAGCGTTGCGTTGGTCGGACCGGCCGCTAACGCCGCCGACGGCGCCACCTGGGACGCTTTGGCCGAGTGCGAGTCCGGAGGCAACTGGAGCACCAGCACCGGGAACGGCTTCTCCGGCGGCCTGCAGTTCACCCCGAGCACGTGGGCGGCGAATGGCGGCACCGGTTCCCCGGAGAACGCCAGCCGCGCTGAGCAGATTGCCGTGGCAGAGAACGTTGTGGACAGCCAGGGCTGGGGTGCCTGGCCTGCTTGCTCGTCCAAGCTGGGCCTGGCCGGCGGAGGCGGAGGGTCGCAGGTGAGCAGCCAGTCTGCGCAGATCCAGCAGGCCCCGGTCCAGCAGCAGGCCCCCGTGCAGCAGCAGGCCCCGGTTCAGCAGGCCCCCGTGCAGCAGCAGGCACCGGTTCAGCAGGCCCCTGTGGCCCAAGCGCCGGCTCCGGCAGCACCCGCGGTGCAGGCCCCGGCCGTTAGCGGCGAGACCTACACCGTCCAGTCCGGTGACACGTTGGCCAAGATTGCCCAGGCGCAGGGACTTCAGGGCGGTTGGCAGGATCTCTTTGCTGCCAACACCGACACAGTTGCCGATCCCAACCTGATCTTTGTGGACCAGGTTCTGCAGCTGCCCGCGCAGTAATTCAGCTGTACCAGCAAGGCCCCGTCCTCCCACAAGAGGCGGGGCCTTGGTGGTTTAAGCCGAGAGAGGGGCAGGTGGTTGGACCGAACAGGCGACCATAGACTGGCATCATCCGAGTGAGAAAGCGGGCTACTGCTATGTCCATCGTTGAGAATCGTCCGTGGTTGCAGAATTACCAGCCAGGCGTGCCGGCCGACATCGACCTTCCCACAGAGTCCCTGTCCCACATGGTGGATGACTCGGTGCGCCGGTTCCGGAAGCACACTGCGTTGGACTTTTTCGGTGCCACCACGAGCTACCGGGAGCTGGGCGACCAGATAAGGCGGGCCGCGGAAGGCCTGCGCCGGCTCGGTGTGGGTCCGGGCAGCCGGGTGGCTTTGATCCTGCCCAACTGCCCCCAGCACGTGGTGGCCTTCTACGCCGTACTGCGCCTGGGCGCCGTCGTCGTCGAACACAATCCGCTGTACACGGGCCGGGAACTCCGCCACCAGTTCGAGGACCACGGGGCAAGCGTCGCCATCGTGTGGAACAACGTGGTGGCCAAAGTGCAGGAATTCCCCTCGGACATCGAGGTCAAGACGATCGTGTCGGTTGACCTCACCCGAGCGATGCCCCGCACCAAGCGGCTGGCCCTGCGGCTTCCAGTCCCGGCGGCCAGGGCAGCGCGCACAGCGCTGACCGCGCCGGTGAAGAACACGCTTCCGTGGGAGAAGCTGCTGCGGGCCCGGCCTTTGAAGAAGTCCCATCCCCGGCCTGGGGTGACAGACCTGGCGGCCATCCAGTACACCTCCGGCACCACGGGACAGCCCAAAGGCGCCATGCTCACGCACCGGAACCTGCGGGCCAACGCCGAGCAGGGCCGCGCGTGGATGCACGGCGTGGCAGAAGGCAAGGAGGTCATGTACGCGGTCCTGCCGATGTTCCACGCCTTCGGCATGACCCTCCACCTGACGTTCGGGGTGCTCACCGGTGCGCGGGTGGTCCTGTTCCCAAAGTTCGACGTGGACCTGGTGCTGGCCGCGGCGAAAAAGACTCCGCCCACGATCTTCTGCGCCGTGCCGCCCATCTACGAGCGGGTCGCCACCGAAGCCAAAAAGCGCGGGGTGGATCTGAAATCCGTCCGGTTCGCCATCTCGGGCGCCATGAACCTGCCGCAGGCCACCGTCGACTTGTGGGAGGACGCGGCCGGCGGCCTGCTGGTGGAGGGGTACGGCATGACCGAGACCTCGCCGGTGGCCCTGGGCAATCCGTTTGCCCCCACGCGCAAGAACGGCACGATCGGTGTTCCGTTCCCCAGCACCCAGATCCGGGTGGTCGACCCCGAAGACCCCTCCAGGGATGTCGAGCCCGGGCAGCCGGGCGAGCTGCTGATCCGCGGCCCGCAGGTCTTCCAGGGCTACTGGGGCAAGCCGGAGGAAACCGCTGCGGTCCTGCTCGACGGCGGCTGGCTGCGCACCGGCGACATCGTCACCGTGGACGAGCAGCACAACGCCCGCATCGTCGACCGGGTCAAGGAACTCATCATTACCGGCGGCTTCAACGTATCGCCGTCCGAAGTCGAAGACGCGCTCCACTCCCACCCGGACGTGGTCGAGGCCGCGGTGGTCGGGATCCCGCGGCCGGAGGGCGGCGAAGCGGTGACGGCCGCCGTCGTGCTGCGGCCCGGAAGCAGGGTCCCCCTGGATGAACAAGGGATGCGGGACTATTGCCGCGGGCGGCTGGCGGCGTACAAGGTGCCGCGCCGGGTCATCCC